>JAICXU010000944.1 GCA_025934595.1 Polyangiaceae bacterium
CAGCGACGAGCGCGTCGACGTCGTCGTCGGAGCCGAGGAGCGGCTCGATCTTGCGAGAGTCGGTGGGCCAATAGCCGTGGTAGCTCGAGTACTGACGCCCGTCTTGACCGAGATACGTGCCGTCCGGATTTTGGTAGAGCGGCGAAACCCAGAGCGTGTTGAATCCGAGAGATGCGATCGCATCGAGCGAATTCGTCAACCCTCGGATCGTGCCGCCGGCGCGCGATGCGGGCGTCGCCGGATCGGCGAGGGGACCCGAGTCGCCGCGATAGCGATCGACCATGACTTGATAGATGACGGCGTCGCGCCAGTCGAAGGGCTTCTCCTCGATCCAAATCGTGAGCGTCGCCGTGTCCGCCGGCTTTCCGTTCGCGTCGGACGCGGAGATCGTGAGCCGATGCTTGCCTTGCGCCAAACCCTGGAAATTCAGCCCGATCGTGCCCTTCGAAGGATCGCTCGTGACATTCGCGGCGACCGAATTTCCGTGCTCGTCGGCGATCGAAATCGAGGACGGCGCGAGCGGCGCATGCGAGCTCGCGGTGAGAAACGTGGCGCGCGCAATCGCGGTTCCGTCCGCCGATCCTTCCTCGTCGTCGACGCGGACGGCGGGGCTCGAGCAATCCGCCGTGTCGATCCACGAGACCTCGAGCTTGCCGGCGGTGCCGTCGATGTAGCCCGTCGTGCCGACGTTCGGGTCTGTGAGCCACGCGCCGTCCTCGATGATCGCGTATTCGTTTTCGCCGGGCGGCGGATCGTAGGAGGTGACGCGCCAGCCGTCGCTTCGATCATTGGCGAGAACGCGACCAGGCCGTTTCCAACCCTCCCAGCTCGTCACGATCTCGACGGTGGAATTTGCGCTCGCGGCCTTGTGCCAGATCGTGAGGCTGCAGTCGCGCGCGGGCGGACCGTCGTTCGACGGCGGCGAGCTCGAGCAACCTTGCGCGCTACCGGCGAGCGCAAGGAGGGCGAGCGAAAATGCGAAACGACTCGAGAAAAAGGCTCTCGTTCTTTCCGCGCGGAACACGGCGAGAGGTGTAGCGCTTTTTTTGGCAGCGCGCAGGCTTGCGCGCGTCCTGAATGACGGGCGCCGCGCCGTTCTTACGCTGCGCCGGCGCGATAGAGCGCGTAGATGGCGCCCCATGCCATCGCGAGCAGGATCAAAAAGAGCGGGATCACGATCCAGTCGAGCTTGTTCAGCGCGCGCTGGCTCGTCACGACGCCCCAACCCATGGCGAACGATCCCAATCCGTTCGCGAGGTGATACGCGACGCCGAGCGTGCCGAGCAGGTAAACGACGAGCGTCGGCAAGTGAAAATGCATCTCGTGGGCGATGTCGCTGAAGGGCTCGGGCCCACCTTGCGTGAAGCGAGGCTGCAGCATCGCGAGCCAGAGATGCGCGCCGAGAAAGAGAAGCACGCCGACGGCCGTGAGGCGCTGCAGCATGTACTTCAGGTTTCCGTAATACGTGTATTTTACATTATTCGGTCGCGACGTGAGCAAGCGACCAATGCCCCACACCGAGTGCAAGACGAGCGGCAAGAGAACGACGACGGCGGTCGCGAGCTGGGCGATTGGATGCGGGTATTGGGTGACGGCCGCTTCCCACTCCGACGCGCCTCGAAACGCAGCGAGGTTGTTCCACAGGTGATTCACCGTCCAGACGGCGAGCGGAAAGACGGCCAAAAACGAGCCCAAACGGCTGCGCAGGAACCCCGATGCACGAGCGGTCTCGGTTCGTGTGCGTGCTTGCGCGAGCGTGGCCATTTCCGAAGAGATCGATAGGCGTCAGGCGGTCGGTTGACAAGAAGATCGAATGCGCATGTCGTGACTTTCGTGCTTCCGCTCCATGCCGGAGTTTCGAACGCGGCGCCGGTCAATGCCGTCGAGATCGCAGAGCCTTCGCGGCCTTTCCACGAAGTGGCATGGAGTGATCTCTCGAATCTGCGCTTGTCGCCCGGCCTCTATACGCTTCGTTTCGAGGTGCCCGGCGGCGATCACGTCGCGGTGGAGATTCCGACGTGCTCCGGACGAAAGCGCGTCCTCC
>JAICXU010000990.1 GCA_025934595.1 Polyangiaceae bacterium
GAGCACAAAATCGGCCTCGCTTCGCGCACGCACCAAGTGCACACCGATCCCGCCGTGCTCGCTTCGTTCAACTACGCCGAGGCCGAGTACTACTTCGACTGCAACGGCAAGTGGGCATCGGGCGACTGCAACGCCGTGAGCGACAAGGTCACGGACACCGGCATCGACGCATCCATGTATCGCCTCGAGTGGCGCGCGCGCCTCGTGCGCGTGCATGCGCCGAAGATCCTGCCCGGCGCCGGAATCGTGAGCGCAGTGAACAGCGTGCTCGCTGCGCGCGCGACCGTGAAGAAGCTCGAGGACAGCGGTCCCGCGGCGCCCATCGTGCGCAAAGCATTCTCGGAGCTGCCGTCGTCGGTGCTCGACTTCATCAACGCGGTACCTGCCGCAAGCTTCCACTGAAAAGAAAGACCGCATGCCATGAAACCTCGAATTTCGAAGAAACGCGCTCTTCTCAAAAGAAACTCACGCGGCGCGGCGATGGTCGAAGCGGCGGTGATTCTTCCGCTCCTCGCCGGCTTCTACGGCCTTCTCCAATTCGCGCACGCGGAGTACGACGTGAAAATTCTCACGTCATGGGACGTCGAAAATGCGACGGCGACCTACGCGGCTCACGGGTGCGTCGGAAGCGACGAGGTGACGCCAGGCGAGGCGGATCAGAACGCGAACATGGCGTTCGAGGCGCTCGGAAAAGCGCCCGCGAACGACCCCGCCCACGGATTTGCGCAAGGATTCCTGAATTATTCCGGGGCCTTCACGGGCGCTCCGGGAATCGTCGGACGGGAAGCAACTGCAACGGCGAAATGGTCGAAGTACTCGCGTCAGGTTGGCTCGAAGGATTGGATGTTCTGCAACGAGCAGAACTACGAATCCAAAGGCCTCCTGCAAGGCGCCGCGAAATTTTTCGGCTCCTACGTCGACAACTTGGTCCACCACGCACGTTGAAAGGTCTTCGGCCATGCTCGCTCCGCTCGCTCTTTACGCCATCGTTCGCAAAGCTTCGCCGCGCGCCGCGTCGCACCTCGCGGGTGCGCTCCGTGTCACGACGTACCTCGCGGCGGTGTCGGCGGCCGGCCTCGGCATGACCATGCACACGGCGAAGGCCGACGTGGCGGAGGAGCAGATCACGCTCGGGCGCGATCTCTTGCCGCTCGCGGATCTCTTGCAAGGCGGACACATCGTCTTCGTGAACGGCGAGCGTGCGCACGTGGCGACGGTGACGTCGGACGATTCGCTCGAGACCGTCGTCGATCGCTTCGCGAAAAATTGCGCGGAGAACGCGAGCCCGCTGTCGGACGCGTGGAAAGCGGTCCCGGGCGAGAATCGGAACGAAGCGCACGATGCGATCGCCGCCGTCGCGATCACGCGCGAGCTGCACGAGAACGAAGGCACCGTGATGTGCATGGCACGCGGGAAAAACTCGCGTGATTCGTTCCTCGCTTCGGCGAAAGAGTTCACGAAGACGGGCGACCTCGGCGCGATCGGGCAGATGCGGTACGCGTACGCAAAACGTGGCGCCGACGGCAAGACGTTCGTCATGACGGCATGGACCGACGACTCGTTCAACGTGCGCGCGCTCACGCCGAAGGCTGGCGAAGACGCGCCGGGCTCCGATTCGGACACGATCCCACGCCCCGAGCACGCGCAGCGGCTCCTCACGACGGGGATCGAGAAAATGCCGTTCGTCGTGCGCGCGTACAAGAGCACGGATGCGAGCGTTGCCGTGCTCGCCTTCTACGATCGCGAAATGCAAGCTCGCGGGTGGTCGTGCGTGGCACCGGAGGGCCTCGAGGGCGTCGCGCGCACCTGCGAGAAAGCTTCGATGCATGCGTCGATCGCCGCGACATCGGAAAAAGACGCGACGTTGGTGTCGATCTCGGAGGCGCGCGACTAGTGCCAGGCGCCGATTCCGACGCC
>JAICXU010000442.1 GCA_025934595.1 Polyangiaceae bacterium
CGAAATCGAGAATTGGCCCGAAGGCCAGGTCGACTGGATCGACGCTCCTTATGATCCCGAGAAGCCCGACGGCGAAAAACGGAAGGTCCCTTTCGGGCGGCGCGTTTTCATCGAGCGGGACGACTTCATGGAAAATCCGCCGAAGAAGTATTTCCGCCTCGCGCCGGGCACCGAGGTTCGCCTTCGTTGGGCCACCGTCATTCGCTGCAAAGAGGTCGTCAAAAATGCGGCCGGCGAGATCGAAAAAGTGATCTGCACCTACGATCCGAATGCGAAAGGCGGACAGCCCGCCGACGGTCGCAAGATCAAAGGCACGATCCACTGGGTGTCGGCCGAGCACGCCCAAGACGCCGAGGTGCGCCTCTACGATCGTCTCTTCTCGCACGAGGACCCGAGCCACCTCGAAAACTTCCTCGAAGCGATGAATCCGAATTCGCTCGAGGTCTTGAAAGGCAGCAAAGTGGAGCCGAGCCTCGCGAACGCGAAGACGCTCGATCGGATGCAGTTCGAGCGCCTCGGTTATTTTTGCGTCGACTCCGACTCCAAGCCCGGTGCGCTCGTCTTCAATCGAACCATCACTTTGAAGGACACATGGAGCGCGATGGTGCAAAAGGGAAAGACCGACGCGTGATGCTGACGCGAGCGAATCTTGCTCGCGTGTCGACGTGGGCCCTTCGTGCGCTCGCCGCGCTCGTCTTGGGATCCATCGCGTGGAGCTCGTGGCACGACGTCTCGCAAGCGTGGGATTCGGGCTACTACCATTTGCCGTTCGCGGCGCGGCTCGCGGGCATCGTGCGAAGCGACGCGTACGTGTTCGATGTCGAGAATCAAGCTCGTTTTCAGGGCTTTCCGCTGCTCGGCGAGCTTCTCCAAGGAATTTTTTGGCGCATCACAGGACGCGTGCAGGCCGCGAATTTCGTCGCGCTCCTCTCCATTCCACTCTTCGCGTGGACGCTGCGGAAACGCTTCGACGTTCCGCTTCACGTTTCGCTCTTGGCGCTCCTCGCGATTCCGCTCGTCATGACGCACGCCTCGTCGTGCTACGTCGACCTGCCCGCGAATCTCGCCGCGAGCGTCGTCGTGCTCCTCGCGATCGAAGCATGGGCCGCGCCGCGCGACATCGACCCGAAGACGCTGGCCCTTGCGATCGGATGCGCGGCGATCGCGGCGAACATGAAGGCGCTCTTGCACGTCATCGTCGCGTTGGCGCTCGCGGCGATCTTCGTGCGCCTGCTGAAATCGAAGGAGCGAAAAAAAGCAGCTGCGCTCGCGGCCGCGGCTCCTCTCGTCTTTTTCACGCCCCTGAAAGATCTCGTTCTTTATGGGAACCCGTACTTTCCCTTGAAGTGGTCGCTCCTGGGGCACGCGTTCCGAGGCACCGAAGCGCCGTACAGCGCGTCACCGCCATGGCTCGAGCATTCGCCCGAGCCCGTTCGCTTCGTCTGCTCGCTTCTCGAGATCGGAATTCGCCCCATGACCGATCCTCGACGTTGGACCGTGGATCAATGGATGCCGCAGAGCTCGACCGGCAATCGTCTCGGCGGGTTCTTCGGTGCGTACGTGATCGCGAACCTGCTCGTACTCGCGTGGCTCGCATGGCGCGACGAAGGGCGCATCGCACGCCGTGTGGCGGCGGGATTCGGCGTCTTCACGTGCGTCGTGTCGGTGATGCCGCAAGCGCACGAGCTCCGTTACTACCTCTCGTGGATGATCGTGCTCGTGTCGGTGAACGCGTGGCTCGCATGTCGCGAGACCTCACGATCTGCCTTTATTTTCGGCATTTCGTGGATGGCGGCGGCGGCGATGCTGGTCGTGATTTGGGTGACGCGCGCCGACTACGTCGTTCCCTCCGGTTCGTCGCTCGCCGAAATTCTGCAGCACAAGATCGACGAGAAGAGCGTCGCCCAAGTGCGAGACGGAGCGAAGGTGTGCGTCGATCGCCCGCCCTATTCTCTCTATTACGCCGCGCCGTTCCACGCGCCGCGGCGGTACGTCGTTCAAGAAGCGGAAGCACCGGGCGAGTGCGGACGCGAGCCCCAGCTCTGAGGCTAGATCTTCTGCGCCGTCGCGATCGCGAGCGCGCGCGTGAGCTCGGCGATGCGCTCGCCGTCTTCGAGACGTGCACGGCGTGAGAGGAGCGACTCGCGCACGAGCCAGATCACGATCGGATAAATCAAAAAGTCGACGCCGCGATTGATGCCGACGACGTGCGCGAGCGAGGTCGCGTGCTCGGGAAAGACGATGAAGAACGCGCCGCCGATGAACGCAGCCGCCTGCAGCCAGAGCGAGCGACGATTCTTTCTCTTCTGCGCCGTCCAGTCGAACACCAAAAGGCCGAAGACGAGGAGGAGCAAGAAGGCGGCGGCGATCGTCATGGGCTTTTGGTTCCTTCTGAGCGCACGGGCTCGTGCGCGTCTAGCTACGGCTCTCCGAACAAGTAGTGCGTGGCCAATTCGTGGACGATGGAGAGCGCGCCGAGCGAGCTCTGTCCTTTTTCGATGCTGTGGCGGGAGTAGCGAACCGAGACCGGCCGCTCGACGATGACGAGCTCCGGCGCGCGGGACACGCGTAGCTTGATCTCGGTGGCATGCGCCATTCGGCTTTGGCGAATGGGAATGCGCTCGAGCGCACGACAGCTGAAGGCGCGGAGACCGTTGTGAGCGTCGGAGAGACGCAGGCCCGTGAGCACGTGCTCGAAGATTCGCGCCGCATACAAAACGAGCCTTTTTACCGGTGGAACGTTCGAGTCGCCGAGAAATCGATTTCCGAACGCGACGTCGGCGCCATCGCGAATCGCGCACGCGAGCGTGAGCGCGTCGGCGGCGCGATGTTGGCCGTCGGCGTCCATCGTGACGTAAGCGTCGCGGCGGGGATCGAGGAGAGCGAGCCGGCGCGCCGTTTCGAGCGATGCGCCCTGCCCGAGATTGCACGCGTGATGCGCGAGCACGATGCGGAAGCTCGGCGAGCGCGGAGGAAGGTCGGCAAGGGCGATCGGCTGCTCGCTGCCGTCGTCCACGAGATAGACGGTGAGATCGACGTCGCCGATGGCCGCTTCGGCGAGCGTTGCGAGCGTCGCGCCGAGGCGCTTCTCGTTGAAGGCCGGCATCAAGATCGCGATGGCGAGGCTCATGGCGCGACTCCGCAGACGATGCCGTCGGTGGTGGCGGCGCAGATGTCGGAGCGACCGTCGCCGTTGATGTCGCCGGAGGCAAGCGTGCTCGTCATCGTGTGCGTGCCGGCGACGTGATCACTCCACGTGCTCCACCCGGTGAGCGTCGAGGCGCGGGCGAACGCGCAGGACACGCGCGAGCCGTCATGCGCGCAGAGATCGACGCGGCCGTCGCCGTTGAGATCCATGGCGACGAGCTTGCCCGCGGGATCGGTAGCGTCGGTCGAGCGCCGGCGGAGCGCCATGAACATGTCGCCGTGCGAGGTCGCGCACTCGACGTCGCCATCCACGCGCTCGCAAAGATCGGCGAGGCCGTCGCCGTCCACGTCGGCCAAGACCGCCGTCGTCGTGGAATCCATTCGCCGGTCCGCGAGCCATCGATTCGCCGTGCGTGACTTGTCGCGGCTCGCGACGCAATGCACGCCGTCCACGAATACGCCGCAAATATCGGCCTTTTTGTCGCCGTCGATGTCACCGAAGAGAATGGCCGCGCCGCCGTCGACATCGAATGCGAGCGGGCTCGGCTTCCCGAATCGGGTGCCCGTCGCGATGGCGCACGTGGTGCGGAAATGATCGCGCGCGCAGAGATCGGCGCGGCCATCGCCGTCGATGTCGGCGAGCCAGAGGCCACCCGACGCAGCGATGTCGACGTGGAAGGCGCCCGAGAATCGCGTCGTCGGAAGATGGCCGGCCGATGCATCGCGCATCGAGCGCGCGCACACGACGCCGTCGCCGTCGGCGGCGCACACGTCGGCGCGACCGTCGCCGTCGAAGTCGCCGAGCGCGATCGAACGGACGTTCTCCGTGTCGAAGCTCTGCATGTCTTCGGGCGCGGACGGAAAGCGAACGTCGGGCGACGAAAAGCGAAGCACGGGCGCGGCGAACACGTAACCGCGCGCCTCGAGCTCCGGCACGATCGCTTCGGCGAGATCGACCGAGTAACGCGAGCCTACGTGTCCGAGCCTCGTGTGAAAGAGCACGATGCCGTGCTTCGCCGATTCGATCGAATCGAGGTAGCGACGCGCCATCAC
>JAICXU010000606.1 GCA_025934595.1 Polyangiaceae bacterium
AGGGCCGCGCCGACGACGCCTATCGCATGCTGAGCGACGACGCCCGCCGCGGAATTTCCCCGGAAGCCTTCCGCCGCATGGTGAAAGACGATCCGGACGAAGTGCGCGAAATCGGTAAATCGCTGCAAAGGCCGACGACGCCGGCCGTCGTCACCGCTACCGTGACGAGCGCAGGTGGGCAGGAATTGACCCTCGTTCTCGAGCACGGAAAGTGGCGCGTCGACACCTCTGCGATCGATCTCTATGCCCAAGACACGCCGCGCCATGCGGTCCAAGGATTCGTGCGCGCGCTCGAGAGACGCCGTTACGACGTGATTTTGCGCTACGTGCCGGACGCCCACAAAGAAGGCCTCGACGTCGCGAAGCTCCGCGCCGCGTGGGAGGGCCCCGACAAAGACGAGATGGCCCAAGTTTTGGCGGCGTTGAAGCAAACGCTGCCGAATGCGTCGATCGAAGAGACCGGCGAGCGCGCCACGTTGGCGTATGGCGCCGGTACGATGCAGCTCGTGCGCGAGCGCGGGCTCTGGAAGATCGAAGATTTCGACTGAGAGAAGAAGCTTTACCCATCAAGGAGATTCGACATGCGCCTTCGCTTGCTGTTTTCGTTCTGGACCGCCATCGCGCTTTTGTCTTTGGCTGCATGCGAGTTCCACGCAGACGCCGGCTCGCCTCCGGCGACTCCTTCGTCGACTCCGGCCTCGACTGCGCCTCTCACGAATCCGACCGCATCGGCGCCCGCGCCTGCTTCGACGTTGCCGACGAACAGCATGCACACCGGGCACATCGTGTTGAAACACGACGACGCCGGCGCCTGACCGGAAGCTCGCGTGGGGACGTCGACACGCGTGCGAGCCTCGCTCGTCGCGGGAGCTCTCGGCGCCCTTGCGATCGCTGCGTTCTTTTTGCTGCATGAAGGGCGACGCGCACCTGGTGACGTTGCACCGTCTGCGTCTTCGTCCGAAGGCAGCGATCCGAAAAGCTCCGAGCTCGTGGCTTCCGCAGGCGCGAGTGAATCGGTGCCCGTCGCCGTGCGAAACGCCGATGGCTCGCCCACGCTCGATCGCGCACGCGCCGACGCGATTCGCGCGCGCTTGAAAGCGCTTTACGGCGAAGCGCCGGCGGCGTCGGAAACGGCACAAAACAAGCCGAATCCGCAATATCCGGTGATGCCGCACGATCCCGCGCAGAATGATCTGGCGCTGAAGGACTACATCCACCAGCGCATCAAGGACGATTACATTCCACTCGCGAAGAGCTGCTACGAAAACGCGCTCGCCAAGTCGCCGAAGCTCGAAGGAAAGCTCGTCATCAGCTTTCGCATCGTCGGAGATCGTCGCGTGGGCGGCGTGGTCGATTCGGCCGACATCGATCCTTCGTCCACCCTCGCAGACGACGATCTCTCTTTGTGCATGAAAGAATCGATGATGTCGGTCTCGTTCGACGCGCCGCCCGACGACAAGCCTGTCACCATCAAGTACCCACTCGAGCTCTCACCAGGCGACTAGCCGCGACGAGGAGATCGCAGGCTCCGCTTTTCAAGGAGCGTCTTTCTCTTCGATTCCGGCGATGCGATAGCGCGCGCCGTCGCGGCGCAAGAGGAAGACGACGTTGTCTCCGCAGTAACGCTCGCCGCCGACGCGCGCTTCGAGCACCGTGACTTTCACGAGCTGATCTCCAGGACGCATCTCGCTCGGCCGCGGCTCGCGGCCGGGTCCGCCGAGATCGCCGTAGCCGTAGCGTTGCATGCTGTCGAGATCGGCGACGGTGCTGCCTTCGAGCTTGTGATAGTCGAGCGCGCTCGTGCGTGCTTTCCATGCATTGCGTAGAGCCGTGGCGTCGTTTCTGCCTTGGGTGCCGAGCTCGACGACGTCGTCGGTGACGAGCTTGTTCATCGCGGCCGTGTCTTCGTGGACGAACGCGTCGAAATAATCGCCGACCACGTCGCGAACGGCGCTCTCGCCGAGCGGCTCACGGAGCGCGACGACACCGCGAGCGGGCGCGAAATCACCGGCGTCGGGCACGGCGGCAGGTGGCTCGAGCACGACGCCGTCGGGATGACGAGGCTCGTTCGGAAGCTCGGTCGCGGTGACGAGCGTCCCGCCGCCACATGCGACTAGAGCTGCGAGGGCGGCTGCGACAGCGGCAGCTTCAGAAGGTCTCGATTTTCGGCTCATCACCACGCGTCAGCGTCACGATCGCACGATCGCCCACGCGCTTCCATCGCGGCGGCGGCTCGTCGTCGAAATCGCTCGCAATCAGCGTGAAGCGAAGATTCGCGAAATCGGGCGCGCGACGGCGAAGCTGGGGATCGTCGCCGACGATCATCTCGCCGTCGCTCTTTCCGACGATGCTTCGATACGCCATCGCGTTTCCGTTTTCGTGTCCGCGTTGCATGGCGATGATCGCCTCGCCGTTCGCGACGAGGATGTTGAGCGGCCCGGGTGACGAGCCGCTCTCGGCGATCATCTCGTCGACGACTTGCACCGTCGAACGGAGGGCGCTGCCCACGATTTTTTCGTCGACCGTCATCTCGTTCAGACGTCCGGCGTCGTGCAGGAACGAGAGGAAGACGTGGAAGACGACCTCGCTGTCGGTCTCTCCGCGAATGTCGCCGCGCAAAAACTCGGGCACGCTCGCCACCATGCGTTCGCGAATTCGCTCGAACGACGCGATCGTTCCGGTCTGCGCGAAGAGCCACTGCCGGTAGCGAAAGGGATGCGTATTTTCCGTGCGAAGCGTGCCGACGGTGGCGACGCGCACGTGGCCGATCATCACGTCCGCGCGGACGTCGGCGCAGTTTTTCGCCACGTCGATCTCGGCGCGATCGTCGATGGGACGCCGGCGCATGAGCACCTCGCCGGATTGATAAAATCCGACTCCCCAGCCGAGCGGCCCCGGAGCGCGGCCCTCACGCACGCTTCGCACGCGCAGCGCCTCCGATTCGAGCGCGAGCACTCGCCCTGCGAGGTCCGCGCGATTGCCGATCAATCCGAAAAGCCGAGCCATCGATACATCTCCTCCTTACACATTACGAACGAGCTCCGACCTTGCGCTACTTTTCGCGTGAAAAAGGTGTGACCGCGCCTCACGTTTTAACCCGTCTTCATTTGACGCGCGCGGGCGACGAGATCACGCGTGCGAGCCTCGACCCGACGCGTCGCCGCTTGCGCGAACGCACGCGCGAAGAACGGTGCGAGCGCGGCGAGAACGAGCGCGAACATCCAGAGCGGAACTTGAACGCCCATGCTGCACGAAGTGGCATAGGGGCGCGCGCCCCT
>JAICXU010000511.1 GCA_025934595.1 Polyangiaceae bacterium
CACGCGATTGCGCACGACGGCGTTGCCGACCTTCTTCGTGACGACGATGCCGAGCCGCGCCTCGGCGTTCGGACCGAGCCACGAAGCTCCCACGAGAAATAGGTAATGCGCGGAGCTCGTCTTGAGCGCGCCCTTCTGGATGCGCACGAAATCGGCCCGTCTACGCAACGATCTGCGCACGGTCAGAGCCTTCCGAAAAAGGGGCGCCCGACAGTCAAGACGCGCGCATGGCTAGCGCGCTACTTTTTGTAGGTCGCGACCGCCAAACGACGGCGGCCCTTGCGGCGGCGATTCGCCAGCACTTTTTGTCCGCCGCGAGTAGCCATGCGGGAACGGAAGCCGTGCGTTCGCACGCGACGAAGATTGTGGGGCTGGTAGGTGCGCTTCATGGTTGAGCTTTCAAAATCGGCTTTCCCGAAAGCGACTCAAGCCTGAGCCGCGGTCCAGAAAGCGGACGCGCAAATAAGCACCCGAACGGAGATCCGTCAAGCGAAGAACCCCCAGCTTCCACATAAAGATGACGGGACAGCGGCGGACGGTGTAGCGTCGTGGTTCCTGTTCCTAGTGCGCAGTTGGGGGCTCCATACAAGACGCGCGCTCTGCCTGCGCGCTCCAGATGTTCTGGGGATTGATTCGGACAATGGCGCGAAAATCGACGAGATTTAGGCTCGTTTTGGCTTCCTTGGGTGTCGCGGCAGGGCTTCTTTTTCCCTCGCGAGCGCATGCCCAGCTTCAAACCTTCCACCTGGATCGTTTGGAGGTGCCTGGAGCACCCGACGACGGCCTCGTTTTATTTCGGCCCGTCACGCAGCCGAAGACGATTTTCTTCGGACAGCTCGCGCTCGGCTATTCACGCGACCCGCTGCACACGAGCAACATCACGAACGACACGGCCACGCTGCGCGCGTCGGATACCGCCGTCGTGCGCGATCAATTCACGACGTACGCGACCATCGGCTTCCAATTTTTGAATCGCGTGACCCTCGCGGCCACGTTGCCGGCGACGCTCATCCAAGATGGCAATAACCCCAACTACCAAACGGGCCCCTTCGGCGGCACGAACGGCGACCGCGTGCAATTCGGCGCGGCCCTCGACGACATGCGCCTCGACGTGCGCGGCGTTCTCTTTCGCACGAACAATGAGCGCGGAGCCCTAGGCGCTTCGCTCAGCTTGTGGGCGCCCACCGGATCGACGCCGAACTTCGGCGGTGACGGTCAAGCGAGCGTCATGCCCGCCATCCAAGGTGAGTACGACTTCAAGTATTTCATCCTCGATGCGAACACGGGCGTCGTGTTCCGTTCCGATCATCGCATCAACACTCCGGCCATCAACAACAACGGTCTCGGCATCGGTGACGAATGGCGGTGGGCCGTCGGCGGATTCGTTCCGTTCAAGGCAGGCAAGTATCGCCTCGGTGCGACGATCTTCGGCCAGACCGGCATCGAAAATAGCTCGAGCGGGGCCGCCATCGGCGACACGCTGTTCACGAAGCGAAACACGCCGATCGAGTGGAACGTCGAGGGTCGCATGAAGCTCGGACCCAAGGATCGTTTCTGGGTCGGCTTCGGCGGCGGCAGCTTGATCGGCAACGGCTACGGCGCGCCGGATCTGCGTCTCGTCGGCCTCTTCGGCCTCTTCGTTCCGATTCTCGACACCGACGCGAACTCGCCCGATCGCAAAGAAGCGCTCCGCGCGAAGTGGCGCGAAGAAGGCGGCGCCGATCGCGATCACGACGGCATTCCCGACGACATCGACGCGTGTCCTGACGATCCGGAAGATCATCTCGGCACCGATCCGAACGACGGCTGCCCGCTTCCGCCCGACCGCGACGGCGACGGCATCCCGGACATGTACGACAAATGCCCGGACCAGCCCGAAGACAAGGACGGCGTCGACGACGGCGACGGTTGCCCCGAGACCGATGCCGACAACGACGGCATTCCGGACGCTCAAGATGCTTGTCCGAAAGATCCGGGCAAACCGAATCCGGATCCGAAGAAGAACGGCTGCCCGCTCTACATCGCGAAGGAAGGCTCCGTCGTGCGCGTGCTCCAGCAAGTGCACTTCAAGACGGGCTCGGCCACGATCCTTCCGGACAGCTTCCCGATGCTCCAAGAGATCGTCGATCTCCTGAAGGCGGACAGCGGCATCAAGCGGATGTCGATCGAAGGCCACACCGACAACAAGGGCGCGGCCGACATGAACAAGAAGCTCTCGCAGAACCGAGCCAACTCGGTCATGGCGTGGCTCGTCTCGCACGGCGTCGGGCAAGATCGGCTCGAGGCGCACGGCTACGGTATGGAGAAGCCGATCGACACGAACGACACCGACGCAGGCCGACAGGCCAATCGTCGCGTCGAGTTCAAGATCCTCGACGAAGAGGACTCGAATTCGGTGAAGAAGTAGCGCGGAAAAGGCCTAGAAAAATAGGCCTTTCAGAAATTCTCGGCGACGACCGCGCGTTATCTCGCGTCGCCCGCGAGCTCCTCGACGACCCACGCGCTGCCGTCTTTGGCGATGACGACGGCAACGCCGAAGCGATCGAAATCGCGCGAGAGCATGTTGTCGCGGTGAGACGGGCTCGCGTAGAGCGAGCGCGCGGCACCGATGACGCTTTCCGCGTGGGCGACGTTCTCGCCCACCATCGTCGCTCGAATGCCGGCGGCGTCCAAGCGCTGCGTGGGATCGCCGTCACCTGCATCGTGAGCCACGTCGTTCGACGTCATCATCGCGTGCGCGTGCGCGCGAGCGAGCGCGTCGAGGCGGGCATCGCGAGTGAGCGAATCCAGGTGATTTTGGCTGCGAATCGATTGCAAAATACACGCAAATGCGGCGTCGCCCTTTTGTGCGCCGCATTCCTTTTCGCCGGGCACGGCATCGCTCGAAGTGATTTCGGCGGGTGATGCGTCGGCAACGATGCGCGCTTCGAGCACGGGACGCGGCCCGCCGTCGACGTCGGCAACGACTTGCACCGTGAATGCGCCGGCGCGATCGGGCGCGAAACGCGCGAGCACGTGGCCCGCGTCGAAGCTCGAGAGCAGCCGGCGTGTCGTGCCGCCCGGCTCGATCAACACGGCACGTGCCGCGCTCGCCGAAACGAGCAGACGCGAATCGACCGTGAGCCACGAGCCGACGTGCGAATGCATCGCGAGAGGCGCGAGGTCGGCGAGCGCATCGACCTCGACGGCGGCCATGACGATCGATCCGGAAGCATCCCGCGCGCGTGCCACTCCGCAGCGGCGCGTGCCGGCGGCGGGCTCGGCGCGATCCCAGATGGCGAGCGCAGCCTCGAGCGCGTGCTCATCGCGCGCCGAAGCGACCCACGCGCGCGGCCACACGTACGGTGCGCCGTTTTCGCGCAAGAGGTCGACGAGCGCCGATTGATCGATCGCCGCGAGACCCGCGATGCGTCGCGCGACGAGCGCGCGCGCCACTTTGTCGAGCCCGCCGTCTACGCCTCCGCACGCGTCGCGAAGAGCAGGCGCGTCCTCGATCGCGACGTTCTTCGGAGCCTCCGCGGCGGCGTCATCGGCCGCAAAAATGGCTCCGATTGCGATCGCGAAAATGGAAACGCGCACACCTCGAAAATATCAGCGCGGAGGTGGGAGCGGAATATTTCGGCGAGCGAGCGCATAGCCGACGCGCACGCCGAGCAAGAATCCGCAGGTGATGGCGAGCGCAGTGAACAACATCACGCGCTCGCGATTGGACTCAGTTGATCTGGAAGCTCTTGCCGACGGTGATCTCGCCGCCGCTGAACGGCGGAACGTGGGCGCTGCGGAACTTGCCCGCGACGCAACCACCTTCGCTCGTGCCCGCGAAGGGCG
>JAICXU010000482.1 GCA_025934595.1 Polyangiaceae bacterium
AGGACAAGTTACCGACGTATACGCGCGTTCCCATGATGCATTGCTCTTTCTGGCGCCTGCGAGCGACGACGCGCGAGGCGCGAGGCGAGCTTGATGCACCGAGGAAAAGCATAGCAGGCCCAAGCGCTCGGGAAAATCGTTCCGACGAAACGCTTGAGCCTTTTTCCGAACCGCCGTGAATTACGGCAAGGTAGACGTCAAGGCGTCGTACCAAACCTGCGCGACCTTGTCGGAAGCGGCTTGCGTCGGATGCACGCCGTCGTAGAGGTCGCTCGTCGAGAGCACGGAGTGGACATCGGCCCATTTCACGCGCTTGCCGGCGTCGATGCGCGATTGCACGCGCTTCTGGAGCTCGACATCGTAGTCGGCCGCGAGCTGGGCGCGATCGACGTTGTTCGGTTGGATGATCTGCGAGGTGAGCGGCGGGATCGATCCGACGATGACCCACGCGCCCGGGTCGTCCGCGAGGATTTGGTCGATGAGCGCGCCGTTCGCATCGGCCACTTCACTCGCCGATTGCGCACACCACCACGCGACGTCGTTCGTTCCGATCATGAGGAGGACGTGCGTCGGTTGATAGGCGGAAATCCAGCCGTCGACGCTCGCCGAGATGTTGCCGATCGTGAAGCCCGGATGTCCTTCGTGGTCGTGATCGGGCACGAGCGTGTATTGGTCCGACTGCGAGCCGACGAAATCGAACGTCTTGCCGGCCGTGGTCAGCCGATCGTAGAGGCCGTCGCGGTATCCGCCGTTCACGCCCAAGGTGATCGAGTCGCCGAGCGGCATGATGCGAATCGCGCTTCCAGAAGGCGGCGGCGGCGGAGTCGCCGTCGTGATCGTGCCCGTCGCAGTCGACGGGCCGGTCTCCGTTCCCGTGCCCGCGCCCACTGCGGCGATCGTCGTCGCCGCGCCGCTCGAGCAGCTCGTCGATACGTTTTCGACGAAGAGATTTCGATCCTCGGTCGACGTGCACAAGTCGTTGTCGAACTCGACGCGAACTTCCTGCGTTCCTGCCGTCGCATTGAACGTGAACGGATAGCTCGTCCACTGGTCGGTTTGCACCGACGCGCTACCGATGGGCGTGCCGTTGACGCTCACGACCATGTGCGGCCAAACCCCCGCCGCGATGGAGCCCTTCGCGTTCACGGTGATGGTCGCGGAGCCGGCTGCGAACGTCGCGTTCGTCGACGCGTAGCCGTCGCCCCAGATATTCCAACCGTCTTGGATCGCAGCTCCGGTCGAGTGATTCATGCTGGCCGCGTCGTAGGTCGCGGGCGCGCACGTCGCGGCGGTCGCGGGCGGGGGAGTCGTCGAGCCCGAGCTTCCGCAGTCGGTCACGGACACGTTCGTCACGTACAAGTTGCGATCCTCGGTCTGCGTGCACATGTCGTTGTCGAACGCGACGCGGATCTCGTGCGAGCCCGCCGTGAGCGTGGTCGAGAACGGGTAGTCGGCGTCGCTCGTCGCGGCGACGGTCACGTCACCGATGGAGGTGCCGTCGACGGTCACGACCATGTGAGGGGCTACGCCGCCCGCGCTCGTGCCGTGCGCTTTCACGACGATGGTCGCGGCGCCGGCTCCGAAGCTCTGCGTGGTCGCCACGTATCCGTTCGACCAAAGATTCCAGCTGCTGCCCGCGGCGCCGCCGATCGACTGCGTCATGTCGTTCGTCGCGTCGAACACGGTCGGCGCGCACGTTCCGCCCGATCCAGATCCCGATCCCGAGCCGGAACCCGATCCGGTCGACGGAGGCGGGGCCGCTGGCGTTCCGAGATGCGAGATGAGCGTCGTCATTTGCGGCACGTCTGCTCCGCCCACGGGCTCGATCGCCATCCAGTTCGTTCCCCACCACGGACCTCCCGCCCAGTACGTCCAACCGAGGTACACGTCGGAGTTCGCTTCGACGTGCTTCAACATGTCGTCGATCGCCGCGAGACACGTCGCATCCGAGCTACCGCCGAATTCACCGAGAAATCCGCGCTTTCCATTCGCGCGAAGCCAGTTCGTGAAATTCGCCAAACGCTCCGATCCGATCGTCGCGCTCACGCACGCGGGGTCGCTGCCGCCGCCGTCCGCGTCCAAATATTCATGCGCTTCGAACGCGTAGTTGTTGCCCGGGTCGCTGATCGCGAGCATCGCCGTCGCGTCGGACGTGCCGTACCAATTGTCGGTCCACGAAGATGCGCCGGTCCATCCGTTGCCCGGAACCGTGATCAAGTTGGTCGCGCCGGTCGCGCGAATCGCCGCGATCGCTGCATTCGCTGCCGACACCCATTGCTCGGTCGGCATGTCGTGCGGCTCGTTCATCAAGCCGAACATCACCTTCGGATTGCTCTTGAACGTCGTCGCGAGACGCGACCAGAAATCGGCGAAGTCGGCATTCGGCACCGCCGCGGAGCCAATCAAGTCCGCTCCGTAGCGCGCATAGTTGTGCGGATCGATGAGCACGTTGGCGCCGAGCGCGGTGAGATCGTTCACCGTCGTCGTCAGGCGCGACAGCTCCGCAGCGTCGAACGCCGCATCGCGCGTGGGCTGCAAACGCTCCCAGCGAAACGGAAGGCGAAACGTGTTCATGCCCTCGCTGACGAAATGCGCGGGCGAGGTGTAACCGCTGGCGTAATTGCTGTCCGGATACATGTAATTCACGGCGAACGTGCCCGGCAGCGGGCCGCTCCCGTAAGGATCGACGCCGAACTCCGCGCCGGCGAGGGAAACGCCTCGGAATGCGACGCTGGAAAGCGCGCTCGCACTGCTCGACGTAGATTGCGTTTCTCCATGCCCACCGCTGCACGCGGTGAGGCTCATGGCACCCAAAAGACAAACCAATACGCTCGTGTTTTTCACGCCGTGACCTCCTTCGAATTGCGAACTGCACACACCGAACGAAACTCCGGCGGTGCATCGCAAAACGAGCAGAGGGAGGGCCGAACGAGGCGGCTAAAGTTACACGCCAGCCCCATGTGGCAACTGTGCAACCGAAAAAAACGAAATTAGGTCCGACAGTGTCGGTGCACCGTACACGCAACTCTCACACGACCTCGCGAGGGGTGTGCGCGCGCAGCCGATCGCAAATCAGGCGTGATTTACGTGTGAATCGCGACGCACGGTTTCCGAGCGCACAGTCGTCGAAGGAAATGCGCGCGTGACGAACGACGTGATGATCGACGTGAGCTCTCGCTGCCAGCGGACGAGCGTGAAGGTGTGATCGGCGTCTTCGACGATCTCCATGCGAATATTTTTTCGCCGTAGCTTTCGCGCGCCGCGTCCGAGATGTCGCTCGATCATGTCGAGCCCGCCGTCGTTCGAGCTGAAGACGAGGAGCGATTCGAGGCCGCGATCGGACATCGTCCCGAACGCGCGCGCGACGTCGGTCGGCGGCAAAAGCTCGCCGCGGAGACGGGCAAAGAGCTCCTGCATTCCTTCGCCCACGCGATGCGCGAGCCGCTCGCGAAGAACGCCCGCGACGCTGCGCGCATCGATGTTTCCGCGCATCGCTTGCGCCCAGACTTCGCGGCGCGTGAACGCGCGAAGATAGTAGCGCGTCGACTTGAAGCTTTTTCGCTGCGTCAATTCGAGCGTGCCGTCCACGTTCCAATCGAACGTCTGCGGATTGATCAGAATCTGTCCGGCGACGCGCGGCTCGATGAGGCCGGTGTGGAACGCGAGATAGGCGCCGGAGCACACGCCGACGAGAACGGTGCTTTCGATTCCGCGCACCTTGGACATCAGCGCCACGGCGTGGGCGACGTCACGTACCGAGTCGGTGGAGTAGAGGCGTCGCTCGTCGTACGAGGTTCCGATGCTGTCGCCGATGCCCGCGACGTCGAAACGAAACGTGACGTATCCGAGCGCAGCGAGATCGCGAGCGAGCGAGACGTACATTCGATTCGGGCCGACGCGATGGTTGGCGCCGGCGTTCAAGAAGAGAACGGCCGGTCGCCTCGGATCGACGACGCCGTCGGCGGGC
>JAICXU010000419.1 GCA_025934595.1 Polyangiaceae bacterium
AATTGCGGAACGTTGAATTTCGGCGACGACGTGTTCGTCAATACGCGGCCCGAGATCCGCGACATGGCGAAGCGTATTCGCGCCGCAGGATCGGTGGCGGAGCTCGAATGTTACGAGGTGGGCCACGTGGAAGAAGCGCTGGCCCTCTTGAAGGAAGGCGCGATCGGGGCGCCGCTCCATTTTCAATTCGTCCTCGGCGTGCCGGGCGGAATCGGCGCGCGCGAAGAGCACGTGCTCCATTTGAAGTCGCTCTTGCCCGCAGGCGCGACGTGGGCGGTCGCGGCGGTGGGACGATTCCAGCAGCCGATGACGGAGCTCGCGATGCGTCTCGGAGGACACGCGCGCGTGGGTCTCGAGGACAACATCTATCTGTCGAAAGGCGTGCTCGCCGAAGGCTCGGCGCCGCTCGTGGCGCGTGCGGCCGCATATGCGCGATCGATCGGACGCACGCCGGTCGATCCTTCGCGCGCGCGCACGCTGTTGGGTCTCGGCGCGAAATAAGGCTGATTTCCCCATGATCCTGAAGCGCGCTTGGATCGCCGATCGCATCACGCCGCTCGAGGCGTACGTGAATTTGCGCGAGGCAGCGAAGCGCGAAGACGGCGCTCAGGGCGCTTCGTTTTTGCTCGAGAGCGTGACCGGCGGTGAGAGATGGGGGCGCTATACGATCTTGGGCTACCGGCCCCGCCGTCACGCCGTGCTCGGCCGCGACGCCGTGTGGCGCGTCGACGGTCGCGCGATCGATGCGAAGAATCGCGACCCTCTCCGCGTCGCAGAAGAAGCGCTTGCCATCGATCGCACCGCGGCAGCCGCGACGGTCATCGATCGCATCGAACGCGCGCACTTCGGATTTTTTTCGTGGGACGTGATTCACGAGATCGAGCGCGTCCCGAAGTGGCCCGACGCGAGCACGACGCCGCTCGCGCGGTTCGTGGGCGATGCGACGACCATCGTCTTCGACAATTTCGCGCAGACGATGACGATCGCAGGGCCCACGGCGGAGGATGTCGACCGCGCGTTTCACGACGTACAGACCGGGCCTGCGCTCACCTGGCTCGCTGCGCCCAGCGGACCACGTCCGAACGCGAACGCGACGCTGAACATGACGGACCTCGAGTACGAAAAAATCGTTCGTCGAGCCAAGGAGTACATCGCGGCGGGCGACGCATTCCAGATCGTGCTCGCGCGGCGGTTTTCCGTGCCGCAAAGCGACGTCGATCCGCTTTCGGCATACCGCGCGATGCGCCAGATGAATCCGTCGCCGTACATGTTCTATTTCGATTTCCCCGACTCGGGTGAGGCCGGCGCGATGCAAATTCTCGGCGCGAGCCCCGAGACGCTCGTCCGCCTCGACGGCGAGCGAATGACCGTGCGGCCCATCGCAGGAACACGCCGGCGCGGAAAAACTCCGGAGGAGGATCTCGCGCTCGAAGAGGAGCTGCTCGCCGATCCGAAGGAGCTCGCCGAGCACGTGATGCTGATCGATCTCGGACGAAACGACGTCGGCCGCGTCGCCGAGATCGGCAGCGTGAAGCTCACGAGGCGCATGCAAATCGAGCGCTATTCGCACGTCATGCACATCGTGAGCGAGGTCGAAGGCAGGATCGATCGCGCGAAGACCTCGGCGCTCGACGTGTTTCGCGCCGCATTTCCTGCCGGCACGCTGTCAGGTGCGCCAAAGCTTCGCGCGATGCAGATCGTGCGGGAGCTCGAACGCGGACCGCGCGGCGTGTACGGCGGCGCGGTCGGATGGATGTCGCGCTCCGGTGACTTCGATCTCGCGATCGCCATCCGCACCGCCGTCTGCGAAAACGGATCGTTCGAAGTGACCGCCGGAGCCGGCATCGTCGAAGCGAGCGATCCGTCGGCCGAGGCCGCCGAAACCCGGGCAAAGGCGAGCGCAGTCCTCGCTTCGATCGCGAGCGCCTCCGCCCTGGTTTGAGCGCGCGGTCGCGGCGCGCGCCGACTTCAGTCCTCCGCGCAAACGTGCCGTCCGCTCTTCGCGACCTTGCAGGTGTAGCTCGTCGGGCATTTGTCCTTCGTGTCGCACGTGCGCGAACAGTACGCGCCATCGCCGGACCTCGATTTCACGCACACGCCCGCGGAGCAATCGGAGCCCGATCGGCAAGACGCGCCCATGTCCTCAGGCGGCGTTTTGCCGTATTTTCCTGCGTTTTTCTTCGCGGGCGCGAGCGCGGTCGCGATGAGCGACGCGAATGCATCCGTGCGCGTGAAGATGTTCGTCGTGCCCGCGCCTTCGCACGTCGGGCCGCCGCGCGAGACGACGCCCACGATCTCGCCGCTCGCTTCGTCGATGGCAGGGCCGCCGGAGTCGCCGTTGCACGTGGCCTCGCCGGTCTCGAACTCGTGGTCCGTGACCGACACGACGGGAACATTCGTGCGAAGGAGCTTCGCGCCCGCGCCCGATTCATCGCCGCTCTTGCCGAATCCCACGAGCCGCAAGTGCTCGCCTTCGGTGACGTCGCCGCTGCGAATCGCGAGCGGCGTGATGCTGGTGACCTCGCGATCGAGCTGAATGAGCGCGATGTCCTCGTCGCAAAGCTCGTTCGAGGGCGGCGTGACGATCTTCTTGCCCTTCGCCACCTCGCGCGCGGATTCGGCGTCATCGCCGGACAAGATCGTGAGCGTGGAGGCGGCGCGATTGCCCTGGATTTGCGCGGCGCGCGCGGGACACTCGACTTCTTCGGTGGTCTCGCTCACGCAATGGCGTGCGGTGAGCACGACGTCCGGCGCAATCAACGACCCGGTACACAGCGCTTCCCCGGCGATGTCGATCGCGACGACGGCGGGATCGCGATTGCGATCGGCGACGCCATGGACGACCTCGACGGAGCCCGTGGATACGTCGTCGGCGACCGAGCCCACCGCGTCGTCCGGCGACGCACCGGCACACGCGGCGATGGCACAGGCGAACGCGCCAAGAGTGACGAACCGAATGGAACGAATGAGTCCTAGCTTCATGAATGATCCTCCTCCGAGGCCGAGGAGCGATCTTCATGCCTGCACGATTCGGCTATTTTTCCGGTCGATCATGAATGAGAGACATGGCCCGGACGCCCGCGGCGTGTCCCCGGCCAGCTCACAGGCGCGGCGGTCTCCAGCTCGGACGCGGCACTGCGTCGGGGGGGAGCGGAATCCAGACGTGGAACACCATCGCGCCGCCGTCGAGCGTGTCGACATCGAGCGTGCCGTGATGAATCTCGACGATGGATCGCGCGAGCGACAGACCGAGGCCCAAGCTGCCGTGACGCCGCGCCTTGTCCGAATAACGAAACGCTTCGAAAATTCGCTCGCGCTCGCCGGCGGGCATCGCGCGGCCCGAGGTCTCGATGTCGATGCGCACGCGATCGAGCCCGCTCGGCCATGTCGCGCGGACCTGCACGACCCCTTTGTCGGTGAAGCGAACGGCGCTCGAAATCACGCCGTTCAAGGCTTGCGCGATGCGCGACGGATCCACGAAGACGCGCGGCAACCCGGGCTGCACTTCCGCGACGACCTCGATACCGGCCGGCAATCCGAGATCGCGCACGTCGAGGACGGCGCTCATGACGACGTCGGCGACGAGGCACCATTCCGACGTGCTTTCGAGCGCGCCCGCCTCGACGCGCGCGGAATCGAGAATGGTCTGAATGAGGCTGAGGAGCTCGCGCCCGCGTTGCTCGATGATGGCGAGGCTCTCTTCTTGTCCCGTGGTGAGCTGATTGCGCGCGACGATCGCCGCGAATCCCAAGATCGCGTTGAGCGGCGCTTTGAGGTCGTGGCTCATGGATGCGAGAAAGAGAGCGCGCATCCGCTCGGTGCCTTCACGAGCAGCGATCGCGTGATTCTGCGCGGACGCGAACTCCCGAAACACGCCGCCGAGATCGTCGACGGCACGCAAGAGCGCGCTCACGGACAAGAATCGCGGGGGACGCACGAGGCGAAGACCGCGAATGACGTCGGCGACGCCCGTTTGACGAACGCCCTGGGTCGCGAGCCACAAATCCTCGGTAAATAAGCCGCCGATGCGCGATCCCACGAGCGCGGCGCACGCCGCGGCGGCAAGCGCGAGGAGCGCATAGATTCCGATGATCGGGCTCACGCGCGCCGCGCCGAAGTTCACGACCGCGTAACCGTCTTCGAGCGGCACGCGGACCTCGTTCTCGTCGGTGACGGGCGACGACGGCAAGTCTTCGTGGATGATCTCCGCGCGAAATCCGGCGAGCTCCGCTTCGCTGATCGCGCGCTCGCGGCCTCCCGGTGAGCCCTTGACGAGATCGAGGACGCCGGTGGCGAGCTCGGTGGCCGTGTTTTTCCGAAGCGCGGCTTCGCTCACGCGTGC
>JAICXU010000797.1 GCA_025934595.1 Polyangiaceae bacterium
GATCGCGAAGGCACATCTCCGTGTCGTTCTCGCCCGGCTTCAGCCCCACCGGTCACGTGGCGAAACGAAAAGGTTACGGTCTCACCGACATCGGCCGGAAACGAAAAGGGAATGAGGACGCGCTCCTCATCGACGAGGACATCGGTCTCTACATCGTCGCGGACGGCATGGGCGGACACGCGGCGGGCGAGGTCGCGAGCCAAGAAGCGGTCGAGACCGTGTTCGGCATGGTCAAGAGAGGAATGCGCGACATGCGCGAGCTTCGTGATCCCATCGCGGATGCCGAGGCCCGCGCCGTCTGCCGTTTGCTCGAGAGCGCGGTGCAAGCCGCGACGTACATGGTCTTCTCGATGGCCGAGCTCGATCGCGGCAAGCACGGCATGGGCACGACCATCAGCGCGCTCTTCGTGAGCGGCGATTACGCGGTCACGGCCCAAGTGGGTGACAGCCGCGTCTATCGCATGTTCCAAGGTCAAGTCGAGCAGCTCACCGAAGACCACACGCTCATCGCGTGGCAGCTGAAACAAGGGCTCATCACGCCCGAGCAAGCCGAAAAATCGCCGAACAAAAACGTCATCACGCGCGCCGTCGGAAATCGCGAATACGTCGAGGTCGACACGCGCCTCCTCGGTCTCGCGCCGGGCGACAGGTTCTTGCTCTGCAGCGACGGCCTGCACGGTTACCTCCGTGATGAGGACGTCGCGCCCATTCTCAATCTCGGCGGTGAGCGCGCGGTGAAGCGCTTCATCGATCTCGCGAACGAGCGTGGCGGCAAAGACAACATCACCGCCGTCGTCGTCGAAGTGGAATGAGCCTGGTCGAGACGCGAGCGAGCCTGCTCGCCAAGCTCGCTATTTCAGACCCGAAAGTTGGCCCGCGCGGACGCGATTTGGTAACGCAAAATCATGTGAAATCGCCCCACGCTCGTGTGGGTGACGAGACACGCAGCAGCGCACGATCAACCTGAAAAAAAGGGCATTTCGCGCTTGGCGCGCGAGGTGCAGCCGGAACCACGTATGACGAATCGTCGAATCGGCGTGCTCATGGGCGGGTGGGGAAGTGAACGGGAAGTTTCGCTCCGAACCGGCGAAGGCGTGGCGCGCGCGCTCGAATCGCGTGGACATCGCGTCGTGCGAATCGCGTTCGGCGATGGGGGCGCCTCGCTCCACGATCTCGTGCGAGACGCAGAGATCGACGTCGCGTTCATCGCGCTGCACGGTCGCGGCGGAGAAGACGGCTGCGTGCAGGGCCTCCTCGAGACGATGTCGGTCCCGTACACGGGATCGAACGTGCTCGCGTCGGCGCTCGCGATGGACAAGGTCAAATCCAAAGAGCTCTTTCGCCTGCACAACGTGCCGACGCCCCCCTACTACGTCGCGTCGCGCGCGGATCTCGAAAATCTCGAAGAGGTGCACGGAAGCTTCGGCTTTCCCGTCATCGTGAAACCGCGCGCCGAAGGATCGAGCGTCGGCGTCACGAAGGCGAGCAACGTGTTCGAGCTCGCGCAGGCTCTGGAAATCGCGCTCGATCGTGGGCAGTCGGCGCTCGTCGAGCGGTTCGTGCGCGCGATGGAAGTGCACGTCGGAATTTTGAACGGCCGCGTGCTCGGCGCGATCGAGGTGGTTCCGAAGAGCGGAGTCTACGATTACGAATCGAAGTACACGGCCGGCGCCACCGAATACATCTGCCCGCCGCGTCTTTCCGGCGTGCGTGCGCGTGGCGTGATGAACCTCGCCGAGCGCGCGGCGCGTGCGCTCGGTTGCTCGGGCGCATGCCGCGTCGATTTGCTCGTGACCGAAGGCGAGAACGAGTACGTGCTCGAGGTGAATACGCTGCCCGGCATGACCCCGACCTCGCTCCTACCGAAGATCGCTTCGGCGGCCGGCATCGATTACGCGGAGCTCTGCGAGACGATCCTCGCCGGCGCCACGACGCACTCGGGTCTCGTGCGCGCCCCGGCGCCGTCGCACGTGCAGATCAAAGTCGTGACCGCGATCGACGAAAAAACGCGAAAAACAGCCTGATTCCCGCCCGATCTTCGCGCGTACCGCGACGAGTCAAAGGGTCAATCGCGAAACAGGAGCTTCGCGAGCTCCTCGAATCGCGCTTCTTCTTCGTCGTCGCGTGCGTCGCCTTTCGCTTCGAGCTCGTTGAGCTCGGCGTCGGCCTTCACGAAATCGTCGCGTCCGAGCCGCGGATTTTTCGCGCCGAAGTATTCGTGACGCTCGCGGTAATCGAGGAACCTCTGGTGGGTATCGCGGTCCATGGAATGCCCATGATAGCGTCACCGGCGTGGAGACGCTCCGGCTCGTCGGAGTCGAAAAAACGTACGGCGAGGTGCGCGCGCTCTCCGGCGCGAGCGCGGAGTTCTCGGCGGGCGAGCTCCATGCGGTCGTGGGCGAGAACGGCGCGGGCAAAAGCACGCTTTTGAAGATCGCGGCCGGCATCGTCATGCCCGACGCCGGGCAA
>JAICXU010000461.1 GCA_025934595.1 Polyangiaceae bacterium
CACCGTGAGCATCACGCCGAGGTTCTTCGAGAAGTAATGGTATCCGGCGAGACCCCACTTCGCGATGCGCGTGTGCCACGCGACGCTCAAGTACTCGTGACCGAATGCGAGCGGCGAGGGATCACCGAAGCGCGTCTCGTTCATCCAGCTCGCGATCAAAAACGAAACGGCGAGCGGCGCCGCGAAGAGGAGCAGCTTGTTCCACAAGATTTTTTTGTCGGCGCGCTTCCACGTCGCTTCGATGCGCTCTTGCAGCGTGCCCTCGGCCGGCAGGCCTTCCTTGCAAGATACACGTATCGCTTCGAGCCCGAAGAGGAGGCCCGTGAAGATCATCGGCGGGCGCGACGTCCATGCGCATGCGAGCGCCAGACCGGCCAAAAAAGGCCGTTCCGCGTCGAGCGCGAACAAGATGTAGGCGCCGGCACACGCGACGCCGACGACGTGCGCGGCGAACCACACCGTGCCTTCGACGGCGGTGAAGAAGTAGACGGTCCCGAACGCGAAGAGGAACGCGAGCGCGATATTTTCTTTCTCGCTGCGCGCCGATCGCTCCGTGCGGCGAAGCTTCTCGAGCACCAAGAAGAGGAGCGCCGGACCGATGCCGGCGAGGGTGACGATGAATTGCCCATCGCGAAAATTCTCCGGCGAGCCCGCGAGCGCCACGAACGGCAACATGAGGAGCGCAGGAAAGGGCGGAAAGCTGATGTACGTCTTGCCTTCGAACTGCGCGAAGTCGTTGCCTTGCGCATACCCGGGCGGGCCGTTCACGAGATCCTGCCGGCCATGCAGCCATGCGAACGCGAGATGCGCGTAGTGATTGAAGGGCGTGTGCTCGAGGAGTCGCGCCGGGCCCGCGACGGCGGCGAACACGATTCCGCAGACGAGGTAGATGCCTGCGCCGATGACGACGCGACGCGAGCGCGTCCCCGGCGTCATCCATTTTTCGAACGCGCTCATGCCGTCCTCGATACGCCAGGATCATCACTGACGTGCGTACCGAGCTTCGCATGTCGCGGCCCGACGACGTGCACGTGGGTTCGCAGAGCACGGCCGAATTCCGCAGGTATTTCCGCTATTTTCTTGGCCAGGACCATTGGTATGAGGTTTGTAGGTAGAGCTGCCGATCGAATCACCGCCTGATGTGCTGCCCCCTTCGGTACTGAATCGGGGCACATACCTATCGGGTCGGTTCGAAGGTTCGGTTCGTAGGAAGCTCGGAGCGATTTAGCATGGCCCTCCCGTTCGATGACACTCAAGGCGCACGCGACCCGCGCGCGCTCGCGATTTTGGCGAAGACGATCTACCGCGAGCTGCGCTCCTCCGGGTACACCACGCGCGACGTGGTCTCGCTCGCCGGCGAGCTGGTCGGGATGGTCGCATCCGACGTCCGCAGCAAAAGCCAGCAAGGCTGACGAGCGCGCGTAAGAGGCGCCGCGTCCAGCGGAATCGTCCGTTTTGGAAAATCGCAGCGGGATCGGCGCTGTGGAATTGACATAGAAGTCTCGGAACCGAGACAATTCGAAAAGCTGCTGCGCGGCCGCCTAGCGCTGACAGGAATCACCATTTCGGGTTGCCCTCGAGGGTCACGACACTTCATGTTCGCCATCATCATCAGTGAAAAGGGCGGGGCCGAGCGCAGAGAATCGTTCGACAAGAACGAGATCAACGTCGGAAGAGTTCAAGGAAACGATCTGATGCTCCCGAAAGGGAACGTCTCGAAGCATCACGCGCGTCTGCTCTATCGCGACGGTCGCTTCATCGTCACGGATCTCAAGAGCACGAACGGCACATACGTCAACGGGCGCAAAATCGCGCAAGCGACGATCGTTCGCGAAGGCGACAAAATCTACATCGGCGATTTCGTGCTCCGGCTCGACTCCGGCGCGCAGAGCATCGACGAGCCGTCGAACTCGCCGCCCACGGGCGACGATGGCCGATCCCTACAACGCACGGGACCGAGCGGTCCGACGAATCCACCGCTGCCCGAGGCGACGCAAGGTCCGATGCGCGCGATCAACGTGCCGGGAATGCCGCCGCTTCCCCCGGACGCCGCGTTTCCCGCGGGTCCGCCGCAGCCCGAGCCTTCGCATTATCCGCTCGAACGCGATCCGGACGATTCGGGCGCAGACACCGGTGAGAAAAATGCCGGCTCGCAGTCGCCCGCGCAGGCGCCGGGGAGCCCGCCCGCGCCACGTGGCGTGCAGGTTCCTGCGCCACCGCGCATTCCGACTGCCATATCGCCGGGAGGCGCACCTGCCGCCGCGGGACGAGCCTCGGTGCCGACGCCCGCGCGCCGTCCCTCCGCGCCGCCACAAGCGGTGCAAGCGCGCGGAGCTCCCGCCGCTGCATCTTCGGGCGGCGATGTCGCGAGCGCGCGTCAATCGTCTTCACGTCAGCCTCCGCGTGAAACCGCAGCGATGGCCGCGCGACGCTTGGCGCTCGTCACGCTCGTCGATCGCATCGCAGAAGCCACGGATCTTTCGCCGCTTCGCGCATCGCTCGTCGTCGACGAGCAAACTGCAGCTCGTCTCGATCGCGCGGTTCGCGAGCAAGCCAGCGCGATGGTGAACGAAGGCGAGGCGCCGGAAGGCACCGACGTCGAGCAGTTGATGCGCGATGCGATCCGCGAGCTCGTCGGTCTCGGACCG
This sequence comes from Polyangiaceae bacterium, assembly GCA_025934595.1. Taxonomy (GTDB): domain Bacteria; phylum Myxococcota_A; class Polyangia; order Polyangiales; family Polyangiaceae; genus JAICXU01. Next base: position 2,649 of record JAICXU010000461.1, read on the forward strand.
ATCGGGATGCTGCTCGAGGAAGAAGACGTGACCGAGATTCAATGCCTCCGTCACGACAACCTTCTCGTCACGCGCGCGGGTCAGGCTTCGCCGGGCGATGCGTCGTTCACGAGCGAAGAAGCGTTCTCGCGCATCATCGGTCGCCTCGCGCTCCAGGCCGGCGAGCCGGTTCGCCAAGGCGAGTTCGTCATCGAGCGCAGGCTCCCGCGTGGCGCACACATGATCGCGTTCTTGCCTCCGGCATCCGCAGCGCACGCGCTCCTCATTCGCAAACGTCGTCGCCTGAACATGTCGCTCGAAGATTTCGTGCGTCTCGGCGGGCTCTCGCGCGCGATGGCGACGTTCCTCGAAAACTGCATGGCCGCGCGCGCGAACATTTTGATGTGCGGCGCGAACGAGCAAGCGGTGGGCGCGTATCTCGCCGCGCTCGCATCGGCGTGCGGTCCGGGCGATCGCGTCGCGATCTTGCAAGAGATCGACGAGATCGCGGTGCCGCATGCACACGTCGTTTCGATAGCTCTGGCCGACACGGACCGACAAGGCGAAGAAGCGGTGCGTGCAGCCGTGAAGGTTCGTGCCGACCGTCTCGTCGTCGCGTCGCTTTCCGGAAAAGTCGGAGCCGCCACGCTCGAAGCCGTCGCCGACGGCGCCGAAGGCGTGCTCGCTGCGAGCACCGCGCCTTCGCTGCGACAAGGATTGTCTCGCCTCGTCGCGCAGACGCTTCTCGCGCGTCCCGGCATGAGCGTCGAAGCCGCGCGCGAATGCGTCGGCGAATCATTCGACATCGCGATGGAGGTTGCGCCGCTCTCGGACGGCAGACATCGCGTCATTCGTCTCGCGGAGCTCGGCGGCGCAGATGCGAAAGGCGTCGTCGTTCGCGATCTGTTCACCGCCGGCGAAGGGGACGGCGCCTTCGTGGCAAGCGGCGTCGTCCCCCGCGTGGTCGGCGAGTTCGCGCAACGAGGCGTGAAGGTCGACCCCAATCTGTTCAAGCGAAGCGTCGGAAGATAGGCCACGCCGGACGCGCGACAAGCCTGCGCGCTATTTGACTCAGCTCGGTTGGCTTACGCCGTTCGAAACGGTGTGATTCCATCCGTGCGAGAGCTCGATGGCGGTTTCTTTCGCGCGATCGATGTACGGCTTCGCGCGTTCGAACGCATCGTGGCTCAACTTTTTTCCGCGTTCCGTTCCGAGGAAAAACGCGGCGCCGCCGACGACGGCGGTGATCCCGGCGCCGAGCGCAACGAAGAGCGCGGTGCTCGGCTCGCGACGTCGGAGCTTCATGATGTCTCGATAGAGATCCTGCGCGACCTCGCTCTTGGCAATGGCGACGACGCCGCCCAGGACCGACGCCAAGCTCGCGGCGCCTCCTGCAAGCGTGGACAGCGTGGCGTTGGACGTCGAGAGCACCTTGTTCTTCGCGCTTTCCGCCGCCGGTC
>JAICXU010000457.1 GCA_025934595.1 Polyangiaceae bacterium
ATAGGCAACCGAAAGGTTGCACGTTCCAAGTGGGCGTCTCAAGCCAGAGTGAAGCTCGCATTCCGCGTTGACGCGACAATGTGAGATTGGCCGAGGCGAAACGGTGCGCGAGTCTCCGCTGGTTCTTCGTCCCGAAGAGCAAGCGCGACTCGGAACGAACTCGCTCGAAAGAGCAGCTTCGTTTGGTAGTGCACGACGACAGGCGTCTCGGGGTATCGACTCCAAGCTCCTCACCGAGTCTTGGAGAGGCATCCCTGGTTTTGCAGGTCAAAACGGCTTGTTTTCCCCCTCTCGCAAGAGAAGGCCAAGAAAGCAGGACGAGCTTCCGGCGGAAATGGAATCGGCCGGCGGTGCTTGCAAAGCGACACGAGGCGTCAGATGCGGGTACGTAGGTGATGAAGGCTCTTCCAGCTGGTAAGGCGAGGAGGGTCGGTCGGTCTCAGGTTGGTGCGCACTCGAGAATCGCGCATCGGATTCGCCGGTACCGTTCGAAAGAACGAATGCCGAGCGAGTCGAGAGCTCCGACGTCACATGCGGTCCGCCGAAGCGGAACCCGGTGAAAATCCGGATCCACGTTTCGAAAAGGGTTCAGGCAACGCGAATTGCACTGGACCACGAACGCCCCACACCGACATCGTGATGCGCAGACGGGCCCGCCTGAAAAGTGGTGAGCAAGTCTAGCGAGGCGCACGCTCCGACGAGAGTCGGAGAGCAGCAAATGAAAAGCTGCAGGCCAAAAGCCGAGGTTCGCGCAAGTGACCTTCTACGAGCGGCGTCCGAGTGATCGGGCGCCGCATCGTTCATTTAAGCTTCGTCCTCTCGAGCGCATCAGGTTTCGTCGGCGCGCGTTTTTTTCTCGCGCATCGCGGCGGTTCGCCGTACTTGCATGCGGCGGATGACGAAATGGCCCCGAGCCAAGAAGTGGGTGCAGCGCTTTTGGGGCACGAGCCCGCGCGCCATCCTCTATGTCGCGTCGCCCACGCTGATGGCGATCGGGATGGACATTCTCATCCGCGGTCACGTGTTTCTTTCGTATCCGCCGTTGCAGATTTTGAACTACACGGGCTCGTCGCTGGCGAGCGGCGGATTTTGGGCGGGCCCGCTGTGGCTCGTCTCGTATTTGTTCGCGGTCAAGGCGCGATGGCAAAATGCCGCGCGCGTCGCGATCGCCTTATTTTTTGCGCTTTTCGTGCTGCCCCTCGCGATTTTTTCGTATGCGGGGCAAGCGCTCTATCACCGCGTCTTCGAAGCGTACATGGCGCGCGACACCGTGCGGCTCGGCATCGCGCTTCGCGGGACGCTGCACGATTGGCTCGTTGCGTGGGGAGGCTCGTGGGTTTTCGTCGCGCTCTTCTTCGCGGGCTTGCCGTTCGCGCTCCTCATTCTTCGCTTCACGAAAAAAGCGTCGCCGTTCTTGCGTCACACCTGGCCGGTCGTTCCGTTGCTCGCGTTCGGAGGATCGACGTACGCGTTCTGGGTCGATTTCGTGGAGAGCCGCTCGCTCCAAGCGGCGCCGCCGGACACGTGCTTCATTCACGGTGTCATTCACGCGATCCACGACGGCGTGACGGGGAAAGGTTGGGTCCGTCGCGGAATTTCGCTGCGCACGCCGGCGCCGCTTCCGCCCGTTCCCATCGCGGCGCATCGTCCGAACGTGCTCGTCATCCTGACCGAGAGCGTCCGCGCGGACGCATCGTGCTCGCTTCCGCCTCCGCAATGCAAAAGTCGGTTCTTGGATCCGGTCGCGAGCGATCGCATTCCGCTCGGTATCGCGACGACACAAACGCCGGCGACGTTCGGCGCGTGCATGCTGCTTTGGACCGGCATGCCGCCGAACGTGGATTTTCGAACCGCGCACTCGGCGCCGGTTTTGTGGGAGGTCGCGAAAGCGGCGGGTTACCGCACCGCGTACATCACGTCGCAAAATCTTCGCTACGACGACTTCGGTGCGTTCGTCGAAAAGTCGGGAATCGACGTGCAAGTGTCGGCGATGGAGCTCGGCGACACGCGTGACGCGATGATCGGCGCGCCCGACGAACGTGCGACACCGAGGATGCTCGATTTCATTCGATCGGTGCCAGAAGGCACGCCGTACTTCGGCGTTCTCCATTTTTCGAACACGCATGCCGCGTATCGCGTCGCGGACGATTTGCAGCCATTTTCCCCTCATTCCGACGATCCGCTCGGCCCCGTCGAGGCGTTCCACAATCAATATCGCAACAGCGTGCTCATGCAGGAACGTACGCTCGCGAATTTTCTCGCGGAGCTCCGCAAGCTGCCGAGCTGGGACGACACCGTCGTTCTCTTCCTCTCGGATCACGGCGAGCAATTCGCCGAGCACGGCAGCCGCTACCACAATCATTCTTTGTTCGACGAGGAGCTGCGCATTCCCGGTTGGCTCATTCACGGGCCGAACGCGCTCACGAACGATCAGCTGAAAGCGCTCGACTCGTGGAAAACGTTTCGCGCGGGCTCGCAAGATTTCCACGAGACGGTGATCGACCTCTTCGGCGAATACGACGCGCGGTCCACGTTTCCATTTTCGTCGCTCGCGACCGGGCACTCGCTTCTTCGCGAAGAAGGGCAAGGCCTGCCGCTCTTCGTGGCGACGTCGACGGCGGTGTGGGAGTCGGACGAATCGAAATACGGCGTGATCGAGGGCGACAAAAAGCTCTTCGCGACGGCAGGAGGCTATTGGGCGTGTCTGAACCTCAAGACCGATCCGTTCGAGCGCGCGGTGGCGTCGCTTCATTTCTGCAGAGGGATGGACACGCTGCTTCTGCACGAGTTCCCCGAGCTGAAACCGCGTGGCGCTCCGTTTTGACGTCTGAGCCTGCACGGCGCTCGCGTGGTAGGCTTCGCGCGTGAGTGTCGACATCCGAGAGCTGACCAAGCTGTTCGAGGCGCACGTCCGCGAGATCGCGAAAGCCTACGACGAGATTTTACCGAAAGCGGGCTTCGACACGGTCGTGATTCATTCGGGATCGCTGAAGCCGCGCACCGAGTTCGACGATCAATTCTGGCCCCTTCGCGCGACGCCGCATTTCCAGCATTGGGCGCCGCTCTCGCAGCCCGATTGCGCGGTCGTCTACACGGTCGGAAAAAAGCCCGTCCTCATTTGGACGCAGTCGAACAGCATTTGGGAGAAACCGGCGAAGCCCGAAACCGAGCATTTTACCGCGTCGTTCGACACGCAAAAGCCGATGGGCCAAGAGAAGGTGAAAGAGCTCTTGCCGACGTCGGGCCGCATCGCGTTCATCGGCGAGGATCTCGCGCGCGCGGCGTCGTGGGGGTTTTCGGACAAAGAAAAAATCAATCCGCTCGACGTGACGGGCCCCCTCGACCGTTTGCGTTCGAAGAAGACCGCGTACGAAGTCTTGTGCCTCGCGGAAGCGAATCGACGCGCGGCCCTCGGACACGCGGCGCTGCATGCGGCGTTCAAATCCGGCGATCAGTCCGAGCTCGAGCTCCATCTTTTGTATTTGCGTGCGACGAACCAAGACGACCCGGAGACGCCGTACAAAAACATCATCGCGCTCGGCGACAGCGCGGCCGTGCTCCATCACATCGACTACAAAAAGCGCGCGGAGGCGAAAGCGGCCGAGACGTTGCTCGTCGATGCGGGCGCCACGTATCAAGGCTATTGCTCGGACATCACGCGCACGTGGGTGAAGGGCGGCGGCGCGACGCTGTCGACGTTCCGCGGAATCGTCGAAGGCCTCGAGCGCATGCAGCAGAAGCTCTGCGCAGCGGTCGCGGTCGGCAACGGCTACGAAAAATTGCACGAAGAGTCCCACCGTGAGGTCGGCCAGATCCTGCGCGACGCGGGAATCGTGCGCGACTTGAGCCCCGAGGCCGCGTTCGACTCCGGCATCACGCGCGCGTTTTATCCGCACGGGCTCGGGCATTCGCTCGGCTTGCAATGCCACGACGTCGGTTGCGCGCTCATCAAACCGAAGCCGGAAAACCCGTATTTGCGCAACACGTCGACGATCACGCCGCAGCAATGCTTCACGATCGAGCCCGGCATTTATTTCATCGAAGGTCTCATCGAGGAGCTGCGCCAAGGCGAGCACGCGAAGTCGGTGGACTTCAAAGTGGTCGATGCATTGATGCCGCTCG
>JAICXU010000952.1 GCA_025934595.1 Polyangiaceae bacterium
AGCTCGTGGCACGAGGAATTGCCGCGAAACAAGAGCTCGACGACGCAAGGGCGAAGGCCGATCAAGCGCACGCTGCGCTCGCCTCCGCGAATGCCGCGTCGGATCTCGCGAGACGCACGCTGGGCCGCGTACAAGTGAAGTCGACGTTCGATGGCGTCGTGACTCGAGTTTGGCGAGGACCAGGTGCGCTCGTCGACGGCACGGCGGCGACGCCGATCGTGCAGCTGTCGGCCGCCGCCCTCGCCGAGGTCGATGCCGATGCGACCGAGCGACAGCTCGACGTGCTCCGCGCCGGCCAAGCCGCATCGGTGCAGCTCATGACGCAAGCCAATCCACTCACCGCAACGCTGCGCACACGCGCGACGGCATTGGACGCGACGACGGGCCTCGGTCTCGTGCGCTTCGACGTTCCTTCGGCCGCGCCGCTCTTGCTCGGCGCGTTCGCGACCGTCACCGTGCACGTCGAAAAGCGCGACAACGCGCTCTTGATTCCCGCCTCCGCGATGAGAGGCGCAGTTCCTGACGGCGTCGAGGTCGTCGTGTGCAATTCCGGCAAAGCCGACGTTCGCACGGTGAAGATCGGATGGCGCGACGCCGATCGCGTCGAGATCGTCGACGGGTTGAAAGACGACGAGCGCGTCGTCGTCGATCGCGCGCTCGGTCTCCAGCCCGACACTCCGCTCGCGGAGGCGAAGTAGTGCGTGCGTTTCTCGAGCTCGTGCGGCGGCGCGCGCCTGCGGTGTGGCTCGCGACGTTCGCGCTGGTGGCGCTCGGCATCACGGCTGCTCTTCGCATGCCGAGCGGCATCTATCCCGAGGTGGAATTTCCGCGCATCGTCGTCGTCGCACGTTCCGGTGGCGCGCCCGCGGACGTATTTCTCACCTCGGTCACGCGTCCGCTCGAAGCGCAGCTCACGACCGTGCTCGGCGTGCAGCGCATTCGCTCGACCACGATCCGAGGAGCCACGGAAATTTCCATGCAATTCGCGCCCGACACGGACATGTGGCGCGCGCTGCAGCTCGTCGAAGCGCAAGTCGCAGAGGTGCGGAGCAACCTCCCGCAAGGATCCGAGCTCGTCGTCGAGCGCGTGACGACCGGATCCTTTCCCGTCGTCACGTTCAATCTCGCAGGCGCCGCCGATCCACGCGATCTCCGCGAGCTCGCCGATTTCGTCGTTCGACCGACGTTGTCGGCGGTGCCCGGAATCGGGCGCGTCGACGTGCTCGGCGGCGACGTGCGCGAAGTCGAGATCATCCTCGATCCGAAGACGACTGCCGCGATGCATTTGACGACGGACAAAGTCGCCGACGCGCTTCGCACGGCGATGGGCCTCTCCGCCGTCGGTCGCGTGGATCGAGACAAGCAGCTCGTGACCGTCGTCGCGGACGCGCAACCGAAGACAGTCGCCGAGATCGGAAAAATTCCGGTCGTCGTCGCCCCCGACGGCGTCGCCGTTCCGCTCTCGTCGATCGCCGACGTCGTCGAAGGCCACGAAGATCGGCTCGTTCGCATCGGCGGACCGCGCGGAGAAACGGTCAGCATCTCGGTCGCGCGCTTGCCGGGCGCGAGCACGACCGATGTCGTCGCCGGTTGTCTTGCGGCGGCGAGCACGCTCCAGAAATCCCTGCCGCCCGGAGTGACGCTGACGCCCGTCTACGATCAGGCCGCGCTCGTGCAGGAATCGATGGCGAGCGTTCGAGATGCCATCGTCGTCGGCATCCTCCTTTGCGCGCTCATGATCGCCGCATTTTTACGGGACTGGCGCGCAGGTCTCGTCGCGGGCGCCACCGTTCCCATCACGCTTGCGATCACGTTTCTCGGGATGAAGCTCGCAGGACAAACCCTCAACTTGATGTCGCTCGGCGGCATGGCCGTCGCGATCGGGCTCGTCGTCGACGATGCGATCGTCATCGTCGAAGCGATCGCGCGACGGCGCGAGCTCGGCTCCGACGCACACGCGGCGTCGATCGACGGCGTGCTCGATCTCGCATCGGCGGTCGTGGGAACGACGCTGACGACCATCGTC
>JAICXU010000531.1 GCA_025934595.1 Polyangiaceae bacterium
GAAGCGCACCCGCGCTCGTGCGAACTTCGGTTTCGAACCGTTGCACCGCGTCGCCTCTCTTCCATGGTACGCGGACCCCTCTCGGAGGCGAGGTGCCCTGCGAAAACCAGCCAAATTTATGCGCCTCGGAGCGTCACGCACATCTGAGTTACTTTCCGGTGGCGCCGGCCGGTCCTCGTGCTACCGAAGGTGCTCCGATGCGCGTGCCTCGAGCTGCGAAATCGAGCCTTTTGGCTTTCGGTTTTGCGCTTTCCATCGCATCGATCTCGACCTCCGCGCGCGCGGTCGCTCCGCATCGCAGCGAGCGGTACTTGCCGTCGTCGAACGGTCGCTCGTCGATCGCGTTCGATGCGCAAACGTCGCGTGTCGATCTCTTTCTCGAGCACCCGTATCAAAACGTTTCGTCGGGTGTCGCCACGCGCAACTTCGCGTTCGACAGCTACCCGGGCATTCGCGTCGGCACGAGCGCGTCGTGGAATCCGTCGATCTCAGCGGGCACGATCGAAATGATCCCGGGCACCGGCATCGTGCACGTCACGCGCAGCTACAACGGCGTCGCCATCGACGAGTATCACTTCGCGCCGATCGGACTTTCGGAAGCCGCGAGCGTCATGCTCGTCAAGGTCACGCGCGTGAGCGGCACGGCCGCCGTCGATGCGTTCGCGATCTTCAACTACCACTTGGGATCACCCGTCAGCGGATCGAACCAACCTGGCACCGACAACGAGAACATCGCGTACGACGCTACGAACGACGCATTCTACGAATGGGGACCTTCGTCGGGCGCCGCGTTCGGTTACGGAACGATCGGATCGACGTCGACGCATCACTCGACGCAAGACGTGTTCAACGCGGTGAACGGCGCGAACAATCTCACCGACACGAGCGGCACCGGCAGCGCCGTCAACGACGCCGTAGCGGGATTTCAAGCCAGTTTGAGCATTCCGAACGTCGGCGATTCGGCGTGGGCGGGCTGGTACACCGTCGACGATCTCGGCGCGGATGCGGAAGGCGCGATCGGCCGCATGCACACCTGGGTCAATGGTCGAAGCGCCGCGCAAATTCTCTCCGACGAAACGAGCGCGTGGAGCACGTGGGTGACTCCGCCTCCCGCCGTCGCGAGCGAGCTCGAATCGGCGCTCGCGAAACAAGCGCAAGCCGAAATCCGAATGGCGCAGTGTAACGAAAGCGGCGCTGCGAACGGACAGATCCTCGCGAGCATCGCACCCGGACAATGGAACATCACGTGGGTGCGCGACATGGCGTACGCCACCGTCGCGCTCGCGAAGACAGGCCATCTCGCGGAAGCGAAACGCGCGCTCGCATTTCAAATGGGCGCGACCGTCGGCGGCTATCAAACGCAAGTCGGCGCGCCGTATCAAATCTCGGTCGTGCGTTACTTCGGAAATGGAACCGAAGAGAGCGACTCGAACGCCGACGGTCCCAACATCGAGTTCGACGGCTTCGGTCTCTTTCTCTGGTCGCTCTCCGAATACGTGAAGGCTTCGAACGACACGGCGACGCTCGATGCGTGGTGGCCGACGATCTCGTCGAAGATCGCGGACGTGCTCGTGCACCTGCAGGAGCCGTCAGGGCTCATCTCCGCTGACTCGTCGATCTGGGAAGTCCACTGGAACGGAAAGCAAAAACACTTCGCATACACCACGATTTCGGCTGCGAATGGCCTCTGCGCGGCATCGAAGCTCGCCACGCAAATCGGCGATTCGTCCGCCTCGAGCAAGTATCTCGCCGCCGGTCAAAAAGCGCGCGACGCCATCCTGAGCTCGCTTCGCGCGCCCGACGGCACGATCGGTCAGAGCACCGAAGCGCTCGCGGCGAAGACGAGCTGGCTCGACGCCGCGGCGATCGAAGCAGTGAACTTCGGTCTCTTCGATCCCGCGCGCGGCACCGCCGCCGCGACGATTTCGTCGATGAGGCGCGGCCTCGTTCCGCCGAGCGGGCAGGGCTTCATGCGCAACGACGACGGCGCGTACTACGACTCGCAAGAATGGGTGTTCGTCGATTTTCGATCGGGCCATGCGCTCGACGCGATGCACGACGCGCTCGCGCCGAGCCTCCTCTCGTGGAACGTGTCGCAAGCGGCCGACAACTTCGACGAGCTCTCCGAATTGCACGACGCGACGACGGCGGACTATGCCGGCGCCTCGCCGATGGTCGGCTTCGGATCCGGCGCGTACTTGATCTCGCTCACCGATCGCGGCGCGCCCCTCTTGCCTGCCTGCGACGCGTTCGCGGCGGAGCCTGGCGTGGATGTCGATTCAGGCACCTATCTGCCGGATGCGTCAGATGTTGGCGGTCCGAACGGGCACGAGCCCGGCGATGGTCCGAGCTCCGGAAATCCCGGTGACAGCGGCGGATGTGCATGCACGATCCCTGCTGAAAATGGCTCGAATTTCGCGCCATGGGGCGCCGTGCTTGCTCTCGTCGGCCTCGCGCTCGTTCGCGTACGCAGGAGCAAAAAATGATTTGGCGCGCGCTGACGCTGTCAGCCGTGGTCGCGATCGGATTCGTCGCGTGCAGCTCGAACGACGGCGCGTCCACGACGAGCGGCACGAGCGACGGCGGCGGCGATTCATCGAGCGGCGACGGCGGGCCCCCCACCGGTGACGGCGGCGTCGTCATTCCCGACTACGTCTCGTGTACGACCACGTTTCGTTACTTGCCGCCCGCCGGCACCACGCCGACGACGGTCGCGGTCACGGGCGAATGGAACGCGTTCGCGAATCCAGGTGTCGCGATGACGGGGCCCGCGGCCGACGGATCGTACTCGGTCGACGTCGCTGTTCCGCCCGCGCCGCTTGCGATCGATTCGGACCAGCCCGGGCTCGTCGGCTACAAGCTCCTCGTCGACGGCAATTACATTTTGGATCCCGCGGGCCGCTATCGAAAGTACGTCGGCGGCGTCGAGAACAGCGCCGTGAAAGTCGCCGACTGTCACGTGCCCGAGCTCGCGCTCGTCGCAGGCGCGATCGATCGACCCGCTGCCGGACAAGGGCACTACTCCGCGCGCGTGAAATTCGTCGACACGGCCGACAAGCACGGCGTCGATCCCGCTTCGATCAAAGTGTCGATCCGCAAAGACGGCACCGAAACACCGGTCACGTTCACCCAAACTGGCGCCGAGATCGACGCGGACGTGGGATCGCTTTCGGACGGGAAATACAGCCTATTCGTGAACGCGAGCGATCGGAACGGAACGAAAGCGCACGCGCTCCGTCTCGTCTTTTGGATCGAGGGCGAGACCTACGATTGGCGCGACACGGTGATGTGGATGGGCGTCACCGATCGCGTGAAAGATGGCGACCCGACGAACGACGTCCCCCCTACCAGTGGGATCGATCCGCGCGTCGACTTCCAAGGCGGCGACTATGAAGGCATCCGCCAAATCATCCACGCCGGCACGCTCGATCAAATGGGCATCCGCGCGATTTGGCTCACGCCGTTCAACACGAATCCGAACGACTCGTGGGTCGCTTCCGACGGCGTGCATCAAACGATGGGCTACCACGGCTACTGGCCGATGAAGCCACGCGAAGTCGACGCGCGATTCGGCGGCGCCAGCGAATTGCACGCGCTCATCACCGAAGCGCACGCGCACGGCATTCGCGTGATTCAAGATTTCGTCGTCAACCACGTGCATCAAGAGCACGACTATTTCAAAAGTCACCCGGAGTGGTTCCGCACCGGATGCATTTGCGGCACCGACAACTGCGATTGGAC
>JAICXU010000747.1 GCA_025934595.1 Polyangiaceae bacterium
AGGCTCGGCGGCAGGCGCTCGCTGGCTCGGACGCACGACCTCGTCGTCCGGAATGCGCAGTGACATTTTCTTCGATCGCGCGCGGCGCGTCTTCGTCGATTCGCGCTCGATGCCGTCCGCTCCTGCGTCGTCCCCTCTGGCCGCCCCTTCGTTGACGGGGTGGACGGGCGGCGTCGGATCGGTGAGCTCCTCTTCGACTCGAACGTCGACCTCGTCTTGATCCTCGGCGGAGGCTCCGCCGCTTGCCGGAGCGGCATGGAACTTTTGCTGCTCGCTCACGAAACGGCTCCGGGATCCCCGCTTGCCGGACCGTTGGAATGCGCGGCGTGAACGCCGTTCGTCTTTTCTTTCGCGTCCTCTTGTGCGTGATGAAGCGGCGCGCCGTAGCGAACCATGCCGCTCGTCGTCACCCACTGCCCCGCCGCTTTTTTCTCGAGGAACAAGACGACGGTGGATCCGAGGTGAAATACGCCGATTTCGTCGCCGCGTCGTACCCGCACCGGAGGATCGAAATCGTGGTTGCCGAACGGCACGTCGTACGCGTCGATCGCCGACGCCGTGATGCGTCCGACGATGATCGCGGAGACCATCACGGCGGTGACGCGCCCGAGACTCGGCGTGTCGATCACGAACGCGACGCGACGATTGCGCACGAAGAGGTTCGGCACGTGGCGAACGCCGATGTCGTTCACCGGAAAGTAGTCGCCAGCCATGGATCGGATTTGCACGAGAGCGCCGTCGACGGGCGAGTGCACGCGATGATAGTCGCGCGGCGAAAGATAGATGACGCATGCGCGACCACCGACGTAGCGCGCCGCTTCTTCTTCGCTGCCGACGAGCTCGGCGACTTGGTACGGCCGGCCTTTCACGATGTAACGCGCGTCGGACGTGATTTCGGCCGCCGAATCGACACGCCCGTCCGCGGGGCTCACGACGGTGCGGTCGCCCGTCGCGATGGGACGCGCGCCTTTTCGGAGCTCGCGCGTGAAGAATGCGTCGAAGCTGTTCCACTCCGGACCGCCCGCCGCCTCGTCCATCGCGACGCGATACGCGCGACTGTAAAGAGACACGACCGCGCGACCGACGGGCTCCGGCCAGCTCGCGTCGGCGAGCTTTCCGACGGCGCGACTCACGCGTGCACGGGGCAGCACACGCAGAAGTTGGGCGGTGGCGAAGGTGAGCGCGCTCATCTCGGGAAAATTCGCGTTTTAGCCCTACAAACGCGCTTCTTCGATGGTAGCCGCCACGAGAGCGCGCGGTCAAATCGAGTCGCGCGAAAAGCCTAGTATTTTTGGCGGGGGGCGACTTTTCCGCTGCAAGCGCCCTCGCGGAGCGCCCGAGCGGCGGGATTTGCGGCGCCTATGTAAGTCTCAATCCCCGTCCGGCGGCTCATTTCGCGCGCGGGCCGCATCGCAAAGAAGCTTCATCGACGGGTCGGCGGGCGGCGCGGCCTTCGGATCGCGCGAGCCGCACGCGGCTTCGAGATCGAACGGATCGGTCGACACGGCCTCGGCGAACGAAGCGTCCGCCGCGCCGTGATCGCCACGTTCGTTCGCGAGCACGCCGCGGATCGCCCACCAAGGTCCATACGATCCGAGCACCTTCTTCGGGTCGGCGACGAGCGGCTCGGCGTCTTTCGATTTTCCATCTCGATCGAGGATGCCCGCACGGAGCGCGAGGAAGCTCGGGTCGTCTTGCGGCGGATGCGTCACCTTGTCGATTTCGAGCAGCGCCTCGGCGTGGTGGCTGCGCGCATCGAGCAGCTCGGCGAGCCGCATTTGCTCTCGCACCTCGCGCGAGTTCGGGGGCGCCTCGCCGAGCCCGACGACCGCGGGCAACGTTTCGTGCGGCGTCGACGCGAGCCACGCGCGCCACTTCGCATCCCATTGCTTCAAATCCGATCCGGACGTCTCTTTCAGCGCGACGTCCGTCTCCTTTTTGTCGCGCAACGCGAGGAAGAGCCTTTGGAGCGAATCCGGCGGAGTGTGATCCGCGAAGAAGCGCACGAAGCTCGTGACCTCCGCGAACGCGACCATCGCGCGATCCGCGCTCGGCAGCATCGCGATGCTGGGGCCCAGTTTGTCGAGCGCAATGTCGATCTTCATGTCCATGCCGCGCGCCACGATCGCTTCGGGCGGCGGGCGATTGTCGAACGGCCCGGGATCACGCCAGCGAATTTCCTCGCGCTTCGCGACGCCTTCTTGGAGCCACAAGGGCGCGCGATCGTTCGTCGCGCGCGTGACGGCGAGATGCGTGAGCTCGTGCGCCATCGTATCGCGCCACACGAATCCATGGTGGCTCGCGCGCGGCGAGAGCACGGTCACCCTTCCCCACTTCGCGACGGCGACCGTTCCCGTCGTCGTCGCGGACTCGTACGGCAAGCCCGTCATCGCCGAGAGCGAGAGGAGATCGCGAACGACGACGACGCGCGTCGGCGCGGGCCACGTGACGCCGAGATCACGCGTGAGCGCGTCGCGTGCCTTGACGACGGTGTCGACGAGCATCGGCATGAGCGCGCGATCGGCTTCGTCTTGAAAGCTCACCTGCACGTTTTTCGCATCGTCCTTCTCCACGACGGTCGCGGCCGTCACGCGCGCGCAACCTTGCGCGATATCCATGAGCGAGTGTGCTTCTTCTTCTTGCGCGAG
>JAICXU010000287.1 GCA_025934595.1 Polyangiaceae bacterium
AAAAGTTTCTTCGAATCGGCCTTGCCGGTGCTCACCGAAGCCGAGCTCGATCCGCTCTCGAGCACGTAGAGGACGACGCCCGTGATGACGAGGGCGCCGCCCACGCCGAAGAGCACGTAGGAGACGTCGGCTTTCGTTTGCACCGGCGACGTGTCGTCGCTCGTACACGTGCGTGTCTTGCCGCAACCGTCTTTCAAGTCGTTGTAGTTACCGAGGGCGAGGAAATAAAAGACGCCACCCGCGGCGACGGTCGCCACGCCGAGGCCGCCGACGATGATCGCGGGGACTTTGCTCTTCTTTCGTTCGGGCTCCGGCGGCGGCGGCGTGACGGGATTGCCTGCGCCGGGCGGCGGGGTCACGACCGCGGGCGGCGGTGAAACGGACACGAGGCGATTTTTTTCGCCCTCGTGGAGCACCATTTGCTGCTCGATCGGTTTTTCACCCGGAATTTCGAAGCGAAACGTGTGGAGCCCCGGATCGACGAACACCGCTTTACCATCGAGCTTGTCGGCGAGCGGCGCGCCGTCGCACGTGACGTGCGCGGTCATCACGTCTTGACCGTGCGAGTCTTTCGCACCGAGCACGACGGTCGGGAGATTCTCTTCCGATTTCTGCAGCCAATCGACGCAGTCCTTTTTGATGACCTGCGGACACACGTCGCGTGAGCACACCAAAAACTCTTGGCGCGCTTTCATGAGCTTGCCGTCATCGCGCAGCTTCTGTCCGTTTTCAGAAGCGTTCGCGCAGACCACTTTGTCGTCGGCGTGCGCCGAACCCGCGGTCATCGAGATCGCGACGAGCGCGGCGACGGCGCCGCTCACCCGGAAGAATCGATTCGCCCCGATCATGTGGGACGACGATATCAAATTTCGAGCGCGCATACCTGACGCGCGTCTAGCCTCGAGCCCGCGCGTTTAGCTTACAGCGGGCACTCGAGCTTGTATTTCTTGCGCCCCGTCTCCGGGTCGATCGTCCACGGCGGATCGCAGCTCGCGCTCGGCGCGGCGGCCTTCTTCGTCGAGGCATGGCTCGCGTGCGATGGTGCGTGCGCGGTGGGAATGATGGCCGGCCGTGTGCTTTCGGTCGCGGTGCCCGCATCGAGCGCAGCGAGCGGCGTCGTGTTTTCCGCGGACGCGACCGCGCTCGCAGTTTCCGGCGCGATCGCCGTGGCCGCGGGATTGGAGTCGAGCGCCGAGGTCGTCGGTGAATCGGCGGACGCCGCGGCCTTCTGTTGCGCGCGATTCATGCGGAGCACCATCACGGTCGCAAGAACCGCGGCGATGGCGGTGATACCGAGCGCGCCGATCGCGAACGCGAGGAGCAAGCGTCGCGGCGGCGGAGCGGTTGACACGGCGTTCCCCGGCTTCGAAAGCGAGATGCTCGAGAGCTGCGAGCTCGAGTGATCGAAGCCACCTTGCGACGTGCGCGAAACGTCCGATCCGCTCGGATGCGCCTGCGGCCCGGCTTGCGACATGCCTTGCGCGAGCTCGTTCGCGATCGACGTCATCGAGTTCACCGACGAGGAGCTCTCGATCTCCGCGACACGCTCGGCGCGATGATTCAGCACCTCCGCCGCCGAGTGCTCGACCCATTCGCCGACCTCGGACGGTGACGCGAGCCCCACGCATCGCTCGACCGCGATCGCCATTTCCCGCGCGGTGTTGAAACGCCTCGCCGGATCGCGATCGAGGCCACGGAGCGTGACGCGATCGAGCTCCTCGATGCCGTGCATTTGCGACGAATCGATCGTCGCCGCGGCGTCGATCATGTAGTGGGAGGGTGGCTCGACCTTGCCGCTGATCACCTTGCCGAGGATCGCCGCTTCGTTTTCACCCGTGAAAAGACGGCGTCCCGTGAGCGCTTCCCAGAGAACGACGGCCGCCGCATAGACGTCGGTCTTGCGCGACACCTCACCCGCGAGCTGCTCGGGCGCCATGTACGCGAGCTTTCCTTTGAGCTGACCTTCACGTGTCGTTTGGATGCGACCCGCTGCTTTCGCTACGCCGAAGTCGAGGACGCGTGCGACGCCGTCGGTGCCGACGAGGATGTTCTGCGGAGAGATGTCGCGATGCACGATGTTGAGGGGCTCGCCGCGCTCGTTGCGTGCTTCGTGCGCGGCGTGCAATCCGTGAAGGGCGCCGCTCAAAATCGTCGCGACGATGCGCGACGGCACGCGTTGCCCACGACCGCGCGCGCCGCGAACGAGCTTCGAGAGCGACTCGCCTTGCACGTAGTCCATGACGAGAAAGAGCTCGCCGTCCGTCGCGACGACGTCGAGCGTCGGAACCACGTTCGGATGACGAATGCGCGCGGCGAGGCGAGCTTCGTCGAGGAACATCGAGACGAACTCCGGATCCTTCGCGAACTGCGGATGCAATCTTTTGATCGCGACCGTGCGCGAGAAGCCGACGGGCCCCAGCAAACGCCCGAAGTGCACCGTCGCCATCCCTCCGGAAGCGATCTCGGCGTAGAGCGCGTAGCGTCCCACGACGCGAGCTGGAGCCACGTTCGGTCCGAGTTGCACGCCAGCTGAAGTTTACTCAATCGCCGACAATTACGCTGCTTTTTCAGCGATGTTTGCTATTCACGGAAAATATGATCCCCGACCTACAAATTCTGGTGACGCGCGTCGGTCCCATCGTCGTGCCGCTGCCGCGTTATCAAACGTCCGGCGCATCGGGGATGGATTTGCACGCGGCGATCGACCGTCCTTTGAAGGTCAAATCTCTCGAGCGCGTCCGGATACCTACAGGTCTCATCTTGTCGGTGCCGCCGAAGTTCGAGGCGCAGGTTCGACCGCGGTCGGGTCTCGCATTTCGAGACGGCGTCACCGTTCTCAATGCGCCCGGCACCATCGACAGCGATTACCGCGGCGAGATCATGGTGCTCCTCGTGAACCTCGGAAAGGTCACCGTGACGATCAACCCTCTCGATCGCATCGCGCAGCTCGTGGTGAGCACGGTCGCGCGTGCGGAGCTCGTCGAAGTGGACGCGCTCGACGAAACGAAACGCGGCGCCGGCGGCTACGGCAGCACGGGTACGTGAAACGCGCGTGCGTTGACTAGCTCTCGCCGCGCTTGATGGCGTACGCGCGAATTTTTTTGTGGAGGTTCGTGCGCTCGACGCCGAGCACGATCGCGGTCTTCGAGATGTTCCAGCCCGTCGACTTCAGCGTGTCCACGATGTATCGGCGCTCGGCTTGCTCGCGGAAATCGCGCAGCGAAAGCGCCGGGGCCGATCCGCTCGGCGTCTCGGGCCGGGTCGAGGTCTCGGCGGAGACGGCTTCCTCGACGTCGTCGATCGGAGCTTCGTTTCCCGCATCTCCGGTGTCCTCTTCGCCGAACGGGCTCTCGTGCGGATCTTCCGGCAGGTCGGCGATGGTCACCGTTTCGCCGCTCAAGATCGCCATGCGCTCGACGACGTTCTTCAGCTCGCGCACGTTGCCCGGCCACTTGCGTTGCGCGAGAGCGTGCACGACCAGATCGTCCATCGGCTTTTTCTTCGTGCCGTTCTCGCGCGAGAACGCGGCCATGAACGACGCGGCGAGCAGCGGGATGTCCTCGACGCGCTCACGCAACGCCGGGCTGCGAATCGGAAATACATTCAAGCGAAAAAACAAATCCTCGCGGAAGCTCTGATTCTCGACGGCCTTCGCGAGATCTTTGTTCGTGGCGGCGAGGACGCGGACGTCGACGTGCATGACGTGCTCGCTACCGACGCGCGAAATCTCGCCCGACTGCAGCGCACGAAGGACCTTCGCTTGGGCGACGATGTCCATGTCGCCGATCTCGTCGAGAAAAAGAGTGCCGCCGTGCGCTTGCTCGAAGAAGCCGCGCTTCTTCATTTGCGCGCCGGTGAACGCGCCGCGCTCGTGTCCGAAGAGCTCGCTCTCGATGAGCTCGCGCGGGATCGCGGCGCAATTCACCTTCACGAAGGGACCGTCCTTGCGCGGCGAGAGACGGTGGATCGCGCGGGAAATCAGCTCCTTTCCCGTGCCGCTCTCACCGGTGATGAGCACGCTCGCTTTCGTCGGCGCGACTTTTTCGATCTCGTGGAAGAGCCGCTGCATCGCTTGGCTCTGTCCGATCATCTCGTAGCGTTGCGTCTGCTGCGCCGTCGCTTCGGCGAGCGCGCGCTTCGTCTGCGCGCTCTCGAGCACGTTGTGCACGCTGACGAGCACGCGCTCGCGCGCGAGAGGCTTCTCGAAAAAATCGGACGCGCCGAGCTTGATGGCGAGCACGGCGTCGTTCACGGATGCGTGTCCGCTGATCATGATCACGGGCAAGTCGGCGGTGGCGTCGTCTTTCTTCAGACGCTCGAGCGCGTCGAGCCCGCTCATGTCGGGAAGCTTCACGTCGAAGATCGCGAGGTCGACCGGAGTCTCGGGGCTCGACAAAATCGACAAACCTTGGCCCGCCGTCTCCGCGGCGATCACGCGGTAGCCGTCGCCTTCGAGCACGAGCTGCACTGCGCGCCGGATATTTTTTTCGTCGTCGACGACGAGGATCGTCTTCTGCGCCGCCGTCAGCGCGGGTGTCGGCGTCGCCGCGCCGGGCGGCGCCGAGCCGGGTGACGTCGCGGGCATCGTCAGACCCCTTTTTTGCCCATGTAATCGAGGTAATTTTTCGCCGCGACGACGAGCCCGCTCTCGGGATAGCGGTCGACGAGCACATCGAACGTCGCGCGCGCGTCCGAATACCGGCGCATCTTCAAGAACGTTTCACCGAGAAGGAGCAGCGCGTCGGGCACGAGCCCGAGCTGCGTGTCGGGGACGGCTTCTTGCGGGCGCGCGGGAATGCCGGACGGCAATCGGCTCGCAGAAGGTGTGCAGCGGATGTCGCTCACGTAGTTGCGGAGCGCATATTGAAGACGCAGGACCGCCGCGTCGAAGTTGTCTTTCTGCAGATAAAAATGCGCGACGTAAATCTCGTGCTGCACGAGACGCACGGTGACGTCTTGCAACAGATCGCACATGTGGGGGCTTTGCTGCGCGGCGGGGTAGTCGTGCAAAAAGCTCTTCAGCTCTTTGTAGGCGTCGGTCGTGGCTTCTTGATCGCGCTCTTCGACGGCGGGCAAAATGAACGAGTCGTTGATTTGCTTGTATTCCGCCTCGGCGATGCGGCTCTTCGCGTAAATGCGCTCTTCGTTGTCCGAAGGGTGGTCGTGCACGAAGTCTTTGAACTCGTGGATCGCTTCTGCGTATTTTTCTTGCTCGAAATCGGCGTCGGCGATGCGCAGCTCGGCGAGGCGCGCGTACCTCGAGTAGCTGTACTTGCGCTTCACCTCGCGCATGAGCGTCTGGCTCTCGATCCAGTTGTGCGCGTCGAACTCTTCCATCGCGTCTTCGTACGCGCGCTTGGCGTCGGCCGTGTAATTGAGCGAAGTCTTCGCCGGCGGCGTCT
>JAICXU010001102.1 GCA_025934595.1 Polyangiaceae bacterium
AGCCGAGCTCGAGGCCGCGCTCGAGAATTTGCACGAAACGGCTTGAAAATAAGCCTACTTCGATTTGCCACAGAGCGACGCGACGTGATCGGCGACCGCGTCCATCGCGTCGGCGAGAACGGCCTCTTGCGTCGTCGCTCGTTCCTTCAAATCTTTTTTTCCGACATTGAGCGAGTGGTCGCCGCCGTGCACGGGATGCACGTCGAACGCGCCGCCGAGCTTGTCGGTGTATTTCGCGAGCTCTTCGAGGCTTCCGAACGCATCACGTGACCCTTGCACGAAGAGGCACGGCACCTTGATCTTGGGCCAGTGCGCGATCCGCAGCTTCTTCGGCTGTCCCGGCGGATGGAGCGGATAGCCGAGAAAAAATAGACCTGCCGCTGCGACTCCGTTCGCGACGATCTGCGATGCGATGCGACCGCCCATCGATTTGCCACCGATGACGACCGGGTTCTTCATGCTCTCGAAGACCTTCGTCCACACCATCTCGAGGGCGTCGTTCTTGTCGGGCGATTTCTTCTGTCGCTCCGTATAGAGGAAGTTGAAGGTGGTCGTTTCGATGCCGCGCGCCGCGAGGCCTTCGGAAAAATTCACCATGAAGGGATGCGATTGATCGGCGCCGGCACCGTGCGCGATCACTGCGCGTCCGCGCACCTTTCCGCTTCCTGAGCCCGAAGGGAGATACGAAAACAGCGTAATTTCCGCGTCCGGACCCGCGGCGAGCTTCGTCTTTTTCGGCTGCAAGCGTTGACTCTCCTCTACAAAGTGCGAGAAAACTGCGCCCCCGCGATGACTGCAAGCTACTTCGACGTCGACGGCACTCTCGTGCGCACGAATCTCGTGCACCCGACTCTCTACTATTTGCTGCACCAGCCGTCGCCGGTCAGAAGCCTCATGAGCGTCGCGAAGGCCGCGATGCAGGCGCCGAAGATGGCGCTCGCCGAAATGCGCGACCGCCGCACGTTCAACGAATTGTTGTATTCTACATACGAAGGCATCTCGCGCGATCGCCTCCTCCTCTTGTCGGAGGAGTGCTTCGACAAGGTCGTCCGGCCCGCGCTCTTTCCGAACGCGCGCGCGCTCGTGAAGCGCTGCCGCGACGAAGGGCAAGACGTGATCCTCGTGTCGGGCGCGCTCGATTTCGTGCTCGAGCATCTCGTCGCGTACCTCGGCGCGTCGGGCCTGATCGCGAACCGCCTCGAGTTCAAGGACAACTACGCGACGGGGCGCATGCTGCGGCCGATCGTCGCCGGGCCGGAGAAGGCGCGGCTCATTCGCGACCACGCGAAGGAAGCCGGCCACGACCTCGCGCACTGCTACGCGTACTCCGACAGCTACTCCGACGTGCCGATGCTCAGCGTCGTCGGCCACCCGGCCGCGGTGAACCCGGACGGCAAGCTCCGCCGCCTCGCCAAAGCGTACGGGTGGCCCGTTCTTTCACTCTGAAGAGAGAGAGAAAGAGAGAGACATAAAGGGGGGAAGGGTGGAAGGGCGTGCGTTCGCGAGGGCGAACGCACACAGGGCAGTGGCGTCGGCGAGATCTGCAGGGCGCAGGGCGATCGCCCCGCCCAAAATCAAGGGTTCCTCCACCCTTCCCACCGGTATGGTTCTCTCTCTCACAGAGGCG
>JAICXU010000584.1 GCA_025934595.1 Polyangiaceae bacterium
GACCGTGCGCGCCGTGTCGTCGCGTTTGGGACGTGGCGAGCACTCGGTTTGCGACATGCGGAGCGCGTGCACGGCGTCGACGACGTCGGTCAGGTGCGCCTCCGCCGCTTCGATGCGGTGACCTTCGAGCGCGAGCCACATCACGATGCGCGCGTGCCCGGACCGCTCGAGGACGGCGGCGACGTTTTCGAGCAGCGACTCGAGCTGGCTTTCGTCGCCGCCCGAGGCCGCGATCGCTTCGACGAGGCTCGCGTTGATCGCGCGGACCGATCGCTCGATGACCGCCTTGACGAGCAGCTCGCGGCTGCCGAAATGGTGGAGCACGGTCGGGTGCGAGACGCCGGCGTCTTTCGCGACTTCCTGGAGCCGGATCCCGGAGGGTCCCACGCGGACCAGGCGGCGCTCGGTCGCATCGAGAATCAGTTTTCGCGCCGCCTCGGCGTCGAGCCGCCTTCGCGGTTTAGCCTTCTTTTTCGCCATATTCGACAAGAATGCCGCATCCTGCCGTTATCGACAAGCTTGTCCACAAATATGAACAATCTTGTCCATAGCTATTGACAACATTGTTCGTAACGCTAGATTCAGGGCATGTCCTTCATCCAACTCGACCCGCGACGTGCTCTCCGTGCCGCTTGCATCCTCGCGAACGATCCTGACGACCTTCCTCAGGTCTTCACGATCATCGAATCGCTCTCGATGAACACGCTCCAGCGCATCGCGGATCGCATGAAGCGCAGCGCAAGTGGGCGCCGCTTGCTCGAGGGCCGCCCCGACATCGTCGACATCCTAGCCGACCGCGCCGCGCTCGCCGGTATGCCGGAGGGCTCGCTCGGCCGCGCGTATCTCGCGTTCGTCGAGAGCGAGAACATCTCCGCGGCGGGCATTCGCGACGCAGCGACGAAAGGGATGACGCACGAGGCGGAGTTGCCCGCGCCGCTCGATTGGGTGCACGCGCGGATGCGCGACACGCACGATCTCTGGCACGCCGCCACGGGCTATGCGGGTGATGTCGTCGGCGAGATGGGCTTGCTCGGCTTCACGCTCGCGCAGACGCGGAACCCCGGCATCGCGTTCCTCTTGTCGATCGGCATCAGCAAGACGTTCCATGCGAAGGCGGGCGACGGCGCCGAGGCGCGCCGTGTCATCGCGGACGGTTTTCGTCGCGGCAAGAAAGCGGTGTGGCTCGCCGACCAGGAGTGGGAAACGCTCCTGCCGTTGCCGCTCAGCGAGGTCCGCCGGCGCCTGCGCCTCGAAGCGCCGCCCGTCTACACGCAGCTTCGCAGCGCGGACATCAAAGCGGCTGCGTGAACGCGGGCACGCGTTGGATCCGGGTTGCGCCTCGCACGTCAATCACGCGGGTCGCAGTTTCGCGACGAGATCCTCACCGATTACCATTTGCACCGCGGCGCGCAGCTCCGCGTTGTCGCGCAGCGCCGCTCGCAGCTCGGTTTGCTTCCACGACGCCGTGCGTACCGGATCGATCGCGACGACGTCCGCGTTGGGAGGCGCACCCGTCAAAAAGCTCATTTCACCGACGAAACGGCCCGGTCCGAGCTCCTTCACCTCCACGCCGGCGACATTCACGCGCGCGTGGCCCGAAGCGATCACCATCACGCGATCGAGCACGCTGCCGTGATGGACGATCTCGACGTCCGCTGCGATGTCATCCCATCGCGCGAGCTTCAAGAGCTTCGCGAACTCGCGCGGCGTGAGCGCGCGAAACGAGAGTTGATGCAGGCGCAGCTCGTCGGGCGTGAACACGACGGGGCGTCGCTCGAGAAGGAGAATGCGGATCTGCCACACGTTGATCGCGAGAAAGAGGACGTTCCACGCGATCGCGGCCCAAAGCGGCGTCGGCAAGAGAACGTAATACGCCATCAAAAGGACGCCGCCGAGGACCGTGAGAAGACGGAGCCAGAGAATGTCTTTGACCAGATACGACAGGACGTAAAAAACGTTGGCGACATGAATGAGGACGACCATCTCGCGCTGACTCCTCTCGCTGCCTACACGTGCACGGCGCCTGCGTAGGTTTCGATCTCGAGACGCAGCACCGCGTCGACCACGTCGGATGCAGGCACGTAGTCGCCGATGCTGCGATTGTCATGGAACAAACGGACGATGCCGTGCGCATCCACCACGAGCGCGCCACCTTGTTGCGTGCTGTCGCCCTCGACGCTGCGGTGCGCATGGCCCGCCGTCATCGCGCGCGCAAGATCGACGATCGCGCGTGGCCCGAACGTCGCCCACGCGCTTCGCGTGAGCCCGGCCGCGCGATACGTCTCGAGCGACGGATCAGTGGCGGTGACGGCATGCGCGCCGGCAAGCCCGTGTCGAAGGATGAATCCCCCGAGCTGATCACGATTGCCGTTGCCGACGAGAACGACGCGCGCGCCCGCGCGTTCGAGCTCGCCCAGCCGCGGCGTGAGCTCGGTCACTTCTTGCGAGCAACCCACGCATCCGAAATGTCGTAGCCACAAGATGACAGCGGGCGTGCCGTCTTCCCAAAAAGATCCGAGACGGACGCGCTCGCCGCTCGCGAGCGTCACGCACGCATCGGCGACGGCGCGCGGCACCGGAGTCGAGACGCGCAGCGACATGGAAGCGATGGTACGCCCTAGCTCCGATCACACGCGCAAAAGCGCTCGGCGAGGCTCGTCACGTCCTTGATTTGCAGCGGCTTGACCAACACCGCCGCGGCGTTCATGGCCGCTCCCGCCTTCGCCGCCGCATCTTGAAACGCCGAGATGAGCACCACGGGAATGCCGGCGAGCTCGTCACGCTTCAATTGTTCTTCGCGGAACGTGCGGCCATCCATCACGGGCATCATGAGGTCGAGCAAAATGAGACACGTGCTGTCCGCGTGCGGTCGACCTCGGAGCACTTCCATGGCCTCTCTTCCGTTGGCGGCGCCGACGGCGTGACATCCGTGCTCTTCCAAGATCTCGACGAGAGACTCGCGAATGTCCTTGTCATCGTCGACGACCAAAATGCATTCGGCGTGGGCGGCATCAGGCGTCATGACACATTCACTTTCTCGGATGGGTCCGTCCGTTGTCGAGTGGAATTCGAATCTCGAGGCATGCACCTTCACTGGCGTTGGATCGAGCCGTGATCGATCCTCCGTGCGCGGCCACGATCTCGCGGCTGACGTAGAGCCCGAGCCCGAGCCCGCCGTAATGTTGGGTCGGCGCGGCTCGCTCGAAGCGATTGAAGATTCGTTCGCGATCCTTTTGCGCGATCCCCGGTCCGTGATCGGAGACGGTGACGACGGCGCAACCTTCCTTCGCGTCGACGGCGAGATGCACGGGCTTCTCGGCGCCGAACTTGAACGCATTTTCGAGCACGTTCGTGAGGACCTGATCCATCCGCAATGGATCGATGAGCACGGGCGCCGACGTCA
>JAICXU010000951.1 GCA_025934595.1 Polyangiaceae bacterium
ATTTTCATTTCGTTTGCCGTTCGATCTCGTGGCGCGCGTCGAAAGCTGCACCGAGGGACTGCGCGAATCCGGTCTCGAGGTCACGCGAGCCGACGTCGTTCGTTTGCTCTTGAAGCACGCGCTCGACACGACACACTGCAAGCTCGATCTTTTGCTCGGAACGAAGTCGAAGAAGAAGCGGGCTTCGAAGTCGAAAGCTCGCGGCTGACGTGCTCGCAGAGCTACTCGCCAGCGAAAGAGACGAGATCGTGAGGCGCTTCGTGCGCGCGACCGAGCGCTCGTCGGCCACGCCCGACGGCGTCCCACGTGCGCTGCGAGTCGATCAGATTCCTCAGTTTCTCGACGAGATCGTGGCGCGCCTCGAGCGAACGACGCACCCGTCGCCGGAGCCCAAGGTCACGACGAGCCTGACCGCACGTGAGCATGGCGTGCAACGCGAGAAGCTCGGGTACGACCTCACCGCGCTCGTTCGTGAATATGGAATTTTGCGGCATTGCATCCTCGAGGTCGCGAGAGAAAAAAACGCGACGCTGGCGATCGAAGAAGTGGATGTCCTCGGCGCGTGCATGAACGTGGGTATCGAGCAGGCGACCAGCGAGTACATGAAGCGGCGCGACGCCGAGGCCAACGCGCAGATGCAAAATCTGGAATTCCTCGCCGAGGCGGGCGAGCTGCTCGCGTCTTCGCTCGATCATCGCACGACGCTCGCGCGCCTCGCGGGCCTCATCGTGCCGCGCATGGCGGACTGGTGTGCGATCCATCTCGATGGGACGAGCGTCGACGACATGCTGATCGCTCACGTCGATCCCGCGAAGCAAGAGACGCTACGCCAGCTCCATCGCTTTTCGCTGGAGGGCTCTCCTCGCGGTTATCTGCGTGTCGTGAAGACCGGCGAGCCCGTGCTCGTGAGCGAGGTCGAGCCGGATTTTTGCGAGAAATTCGCGTCGAGCCCAGAGCAGCTCGGGCTCCTTCGCGTCATCGACACGAAATCGTGGATCATCGTTCCCCTCGCTGTCGCGGGCAATTGCTTCGGCGCCGTCACGCTCGCCTTCAGTGAATCGAATCGTCGCTACTCGAAACGCGATCTCGTCGTTGCAAGCGATCTCGCGCGGCGGGCTGCCGTCGCGATCGACAACGCCGGCGTCTACGAATCGTCCCAACGAGAGCGATCGCGGGCCGAGGCGGCGACGCGCGCGAAGGACGAGTTCGTCGCGATGGTTTCGCACGAGCTACGAACGCCGCTCAACGCGATCGTCGGTTGGCTCGGCTTGCTGCGCGGTGGCTCGCTCACGGCCGAAGCTACGACGCACGGTCTCGAGGTCGTCGACCGAAACGCGAAGGCGCAAAGCCGGCTCGTCGAAGATTTGCTCGACATCAGCCGCACGCTCACCGGCGCGATCCGGCTCGTCCCCTCGCAGCTCGATCTGGCGACGATCATCGAAATGGCCATCGAGGGCGTTCGACCTGCTGCGGACGCGAAGCGAATCATGCTCGTCGTCGACATCGCGGCGGGGACGACCGCGATGCGTGGAGACGCGGACCGACTGCAACAAGTGATGTGGAATTTGCTGACGAATGCCGTGAAATTCACGCAGAAGGGCGGCGCCGTACGCGTGACGCTTCGTCACGTCGAATCGGATCTCGAAGTGCGGGTCGAAGACACGGGTGTCGGCATTCCCTCTTCTTTTCTTCCTCACGTATTCGAAACGTTCCGCCAAATGGACGGCTCGATGACGCGCCGGTACGGCGGGCTCGGGCTCGGCTTGTCCATCGCGAAGCACATCGTCGATTTGCATGGAGGAAACATGGAGGCGAAGAGCCCTGGTGAAGGAAAGGGAACGACCGTCGTCGTTCGTCTGCCGATCAGCCCGCTCGTGTCCACGACCATGGGCATCGCACGCGTGCCCGCCACGGGCGAGCGATTGCCGCGCGAGAAGCTGCCGATCGCACGTGACGTGCTTCGCGTTCTCGTGGTCGACGACGAGGAGGACGCTCGCGACCTGCTCGGATACGTCTTCTCCGCGGCG
>JAICXU010000603.1 GCA_025934595.1 Polyangiaceae bacterium
ATCATCGCTCGCGATGCGCAAGCTCGCCGACGACGTGCGTAGGTTCGCGCGCTATTCCACGCCGGTGCTCGTCGCAGGAGAAACGGGCAGCGGAAAGGAGCTCGTGGCGCGTGCCCTTCACGACGAGGGACCCCGTAAAAATAAACCGTTCGTCGTGATCAACGTCGCGGCGCTCCCGCGTGAGCTCAACGAATCGGAGCTCTTCGGACATGAACGCGGAGCCTTCACGGGCGCCACGAATGATCGCGCGGGAGCCTTCGCCGACGCGGACGGCGGCACGCTCTTTCTCGACGAGATCGGCGAGCTGCCGCTCGATGCGCAACCGAAGCTTCTTCGCGCGCTCGACGGCTACGAGGTTCGGCGCGTGGGATCGCGCGGAAGCGGCAAGAAATCCGACGTGCGCGTCGTCGCCGCGACGCACGTTCCACTTTCACGGCGCGTCGACGAAGGGCGCTTCCGACTCGATTTGTTCCATCGCCTCGAATGCTACGTCGTCAAAATTCCGCCGCTTCGTGCTCGGCGTGGCGACGTCGCGACGATCGCACGTCGCATCCTCGAGATGCAGTCACGCGAAGTCGGCCGGCGCGATCTCACGAGCGCGGCGATGGCTCGCCTCGTCACGCACGACTGGCCCGGCAACGTGCGTGAGCTGCGCAACGTTCTCTTGCGGGCCGCCGATCAGGCGGACGCCCGCGGCGTCATCGACGACGTGGCCATCGCGCGCGCTCTCGCTCGCGATCCGGACGACACGCAACCGATGTCGCTCACGCCGGAGCTCGCGCAGGCGCTCCTCGGCGAGCATGCGAACAACTTGAGCGCAGCGGCGCGTGCAGCGGGCCTGGCGCGCACGACGTTCCGCAAGCTGCTGCGAGCGTCGAACGAATAGCGATCTTCGGAATCGCACAGGTGAGGTATGACTCGTCGCCGATGCGATCGGCGCTCGTCCTCTCGGCTCTCGTCTCGTTCGCGGGATGCACGTGCAATCGCGCGTCCTCGGGAGTCACGATGGGCGAAGGTGGCGCGCCCGTCGCCTCATCGTCCGCGAGCCTTTCACGCGTGACCGGACCCGCTATTTTTTCCGCGCCGATCGCGGCGTCGCACGGCGGCGGCGGCGACGTCTATTTTGCGGGCCTCATTGCCGCGCGCAACGTCTTCGAGCTCACGAAGATCCAACCCGACGGCAGCACGGCGTGGTCGGTGGATGCGGTCTCCGACGTGCACTGGTCGAGCGATACCGACGTCCGCGTCTTCGCATCACCGAACAGCGGCGCGTTCGTGCTCGGTCGCGGCACGCGCGGCGGCAAGCTCGTGCGCGAGATCGTGAGCGTCGATGCATCGGGGAAAATACGCGCCCCCGCCGAGCCCATGAAGAGCGAAGCGTGCGCCACCGCGAACGGTGTCGCCGCGTTACGCGAAAGCGGCGAGCACGCCACCGTCATCTTGCGCGATTTCGCCGGCGGCCCTCCGCGCGATCTCTTTTCGCTTCACGCAGCCGGCGATCACGAGCTCGTCTGCGGCGATCACGCCATCTTCGGCGTCACGCACGACGACGCGCTCACGCTCGAACGCAGCACCGCGCCCGCCGTCGTGCTCGCGAACGATCACGACGACGCCGAGGACGTCGAAGAGGTCGCCGCCGCTGACGACTTCGCGGCCGTGAGCGTGCACGACTCGACGCTCTCGCTCCGCAACGTCGTCGGCGACAAAGCAGGCGCGTGGAAAAAAATCGGAAAGCTCCCGGCAAGCGCGGACATCGCGGTCCTCGACGCCGATGCGTCCGATTTATATGTCATCTACACCGAAGAGACACACGAGGGCTCGTGCGTCGGCGGCGGCTCGCCTTCGAAGCTCGCCGCGATGCACGTGCCACGGGCGGGAGGCGACGCGCATCTCCACACGCTCGGCACGCTCGGGTGCGATAGCGACGACGGCCCATTTTTCACGGGATTTTTGCACAAAAACGGCTCCTCGCGTTTCGTCGTCGCGTGGCCCGAAAGGCGCGCGCCTCATAGCGGCGAAGCGCCGATCTCCGCGCTCGCCTATGTCACGATCGAAGCCGACAAGGTCGCCGACGTCGAGAGGCTCACGCTCGACGCCGACGCGGTCACCGAAGCCGGCTGCGACGACGAGGCGTGCTACGCCGCGGCCTTGATGCGCGTGGAAGGCACCGACGGCATGGTGCCGGGGCCAGCGAAAATTCTTCGATACCCTTAAGCAGCAGACCGAGACGCTCGACCGAGACCTGGGCGCAGAATCTCCCCAAGCCTAGGTCGAGGTCGTGGTCTTGGTCTTCTTCAGTGGAGCTGAATCGTCGCCGCGGTGCTCGCGTCGATATGTTTGCCCGCGACGGCGACACCGTTCGCTTTCAGATCGAACGCGAGGATGTCCCAATAATCGGACTCGGGCAGCGTGCCTGCTTTCTTCGGCGGCATGTTGTGCACGACGAAGTCCGCAACGTCGGCGGCGGTGTGGAACTGATTCTTCCGGAATTTTTGCGTGGGCCGCGGATCGAGCGGCAGCGCATCTTTGCCGACGACCGGCGGCGCGTCCTTGCCTTCACCATGATCGCCGTGACACGACGCGCAGTTTTCCGCATAGAGCTTCGCGCCGCGCGCCGCTTGCGTCTCGCCGTCGTCGGTCGGGCTTGCCGCGGGCGCCGTCGTCGATGCATTGGAGCTCGACGTCGTCGATGCCGTCGCCGGCTCCTGATTGTTCGATCCACCGCACGCGGCCATCGCGGCGGAAAAAAGCACGATGATGCTTCCAAGCTTGAGGTTCATGATCGCCTCCTCCGTTGACGCGAGCTGCGCCACGGAAGCGAGTCGGCGGGTGGCGATTCGGTTCCCGCCTCTGTCGCGATTTCGGCGACTTATTTTCGTACGCCGATTTTTTCGAGCACTTCGGCGACGACGCGATCGCAGCGCGCGCCCGCGAACGAGAACGCGTCTCTGGCCGACGCCTCGATGCGCGCGGCGAGCTTTTTTTGAAGCTCATTTCGCGCTCGAAAGAGACGCGTCTTCACCGTGTCTTCGGGAATTCCGAGCGCCTCGGCGGTTTCTCCCGTGCTCATCTCTTCGACCGTGCGCATCACGAACACCGTACGAAACGCCGGTGCGAGCTCGTCGATCGCGTCTTCGAGAGCTCGTCGCAGCTCGGCCCCGTGCGCGCGTTCTTCTGGCGTTCGGTCGTGAGACTGCATTTCGGAATCCTCCGTTTCTTCGTCGAGTGACGCGTTTCGCTTTCGTTGTCGCAATCGCGCGAGCGCTTCGTGCACCGCGATGCGCGTGAGCCACG
>JAICXU010000150.1 GCA_025934595.1 Polyangiaceae bacterium
GATCGCATGCACCGCATAAATACCGGGCATTTGGTCGTCGAAGAGATCGCGATACGGCAACGATCCGTGCAGCCATTCTCGTCCGATGTACGCGTAGCGTCCTTGATCGCGGCCGAACGGAAAGAAGAGCGACGCGGCTCCGAACGCGATGCCGAGCGCGCCGAGCACCGCGTCGAGCGCGACGCGATCCGAAAGACGGTCAGATTTTTCGGACACGAAACAACCCAAGATCGGCGAGCACGGGCTCGAACACGATGTCTGGCCACGGTGAGCTGATGTTCGCGCCGACCGGAAAGAGCGTGTAGATGGGACGGCCCTCGCCGGACCACACGTCGATCAAGCGCCGAAAGTTGGTCCAGCCCTTCTTTGGGTTGCTCTCGAAGAGATCGATGTACTCGATGTCACGTGTAGCTCGGAGGGCGAGCGGAGTGTCGATCTCGGGGCTGAAGCCGGCGAGAGCGAATCGCTGCGGCGTGAGCTTCGCGACCGCGTCGACGCGTGAGTCGTTGTCGAGCCTCATACGAAGCACGGCGGGAAGCGTGACGCCGGAGCAGGTGCCGATCCCCATCGTGACGGCAGCCGCCGCCGCCCACGCCGCTCTCGGTGCGCTGTTCGTGTCCCCCTGCTGCGCTCGTCGGAGAAAGAACATCGCCGCGAGCGCGACGAGGAGCGGGCCATAGAGGATGAAGAGGCGACGAGGAGCCTCGACGTCATTTCGGCTGAGGAGCGCGAGCGTGACCGCCGTCGATGCCGCGATCACGACCGCGAGATGCAGCTTGGTCCATGGGAGGCTTCGCATCGCGCCGGCGGCGAGCACGCTCGCGGGGGCAATGGCGAGCGTCGCATAGCGTTCGTAGATGAACGGAAAGCCGATCGCGTAGAGCATCGGTGGCGTGGCGCGAAGCGCGGCTCCGCATAGGAGAGCGATCGTCGGGACAGCCAAATACAAGAGGGATCGGCGATCTTTGCGGGTCACTCTCGGATACAGCAGCGCGAGCGCGAGCACAGGTGAGCATTGGAGCGTGGAACGAAGCGCCCATCCCGAGACGACGTAGCCGATTCCATCCGCTGCGCGCGTCCACGGATCGAGAGTGAGAGGTGTGGCGTCGACGACCAACGCGAAGATCACTTTCCCGAGCATGAGCCCGTTCGTGACCATCCCCTGCCACGCGAACGCCACGAGCCCGGCCACGGCGGTGAGGGCGGCGCACGCCAGTAGGTTCTTGCGAAATCGGAGAAGACCATAGGTTGTGGTCGCGCAGAAGAGGAACGGCGGAAGCGCGCGAGAAATCATCGCGGAGAGATGCTGCTTGTCGAGGCCCGTGTCGGCGCAGCTCTCCCACACACAAGGACCGTACGACACGGGATTGTAGGATCCGAAACGCACGTGGTTCAGAAGCGCCAGAGGCAGGAGTGAAAGGGCCAATCCGAGTAGCACCCACGATGCGCGTTGGATCTTGGGAAGCGTCGGAAGCCATACCCTCCAATCATCGGAGGATTGCGATTTCGCCGTAGGGTCATCTTCGTAGTGAGAGATCGTGACCACGGCGACCGTAGCCACCACCATCGATATCGCCAAAAGATGCGCGGTTGCGGCCAAGCCACCCGCCGCGCCTGCGCCGACGGCGGTCGCCTTCGACCATCCGCGCTTCCCCGCGCGCACGATCAGATAGAGCGACAGGGCCGAGAGCGCTTCCGAAAGAACGTAGGGGCTGATGTCGATTCCCGTGCTTGCGATCGGTGAGCCGACGGTCGCGACCCACGCGGCGACCGCCGCGAAGAGACGATCCTCGAGGACGGCGTCGCCGAGAAGAAAGACGAAGACGGCGTAGAGCGCGAGAACGACCACGTTGAAGCGAGAGACGGCGGCGAGGCCGCCCCACGCGAAAAATGGCGCCGCCAAATAATCGAAGAGTGGAGGGTAAACACCCCACAGACGAACGCCGTCCCGATCGAGCACGTTCCATCGCGCTTGCAGCTCGTGAAAACGTGCGGTCGGGCCGTTGAGCGAATAGGGCAGACCGTGGTCGGCGATGCCGCGGATCATCTCGATGTGCGTTCGCCCGTCGACGCTCGGCGAGCTGTGCCAAGTCGCGAACGGTAGCCACGTGAAGATCGACAGCAAGAGGACGACGAGGAGCGCCGTGCCCATGCGGTCGCGATCACGGATCGCTTGCGGGCGGGGAGCCGACACGGTCATGCGCGCGTCGTTTCTAAACGTTCGTGGTCGCGCGGTAAAGTCGGCGGCGAATCGCTCCATCCATGTCGGCGGACGGATCGCCGTCGTTCACGCGTGGCGCCGCGCAGCCTGATTGCACGCTGCCCTGTGCAGCAGTATGGGTGCGCCGTGATCGCACGCGGCGTGAAAGGACTCGATTCGCTCGATCGCCGCGCCGTTTCCATCATCGTGGCGCTCGCCGTCTGTCTCGTCGCGATCGTCGACTCGCGGACGAAAGACGCGCTGATTTTTTCGCCCGACGACGCATACATCACACTTCACAACGCGCTCGCACTGAAAGCCGGCCACGATCCGAGCTTCATCGGCGTCTCTCCTCTCTACGGTGCGACGAGCCTGCTGCACCTGGTGGTCGAGACGCTCCTTCTCTTTGCGTTCCCGCCTTTGTGGACCGCGTGGATCGCGTCTTGGGTCGGGATCATGATGTACGGGCTCGGTCTCGTGCGGCTCGCCTTCGCGATGAAGCTCGGCGCGTTTCGCGCGATCTTGGTCACGTTCTTGGGCATGACCGCCGGCCTCGCGCCCCTCCAAATGTTGAATGGGCTCGAGACCGGAGCGGGGATGGCAATCGTCGTCTGGTGCTTGGCCATCGCGATGGATGCTCACGCTCCGCGCTGGCATTTGCCCGTGGCGTGCGCGATCGCGCCGCTCTTGCGGCCCGAGCTCGTGGCGCTGTCCGGAATTCTCCTCGCCGATCGATCCTGGAATATCGCATTTCGCGACGGAGCACGGTCGGGCGTGCATAGCGTCGCCTGCGACGCGAAGTATTTCATTCCCACGCTCGCACCGTGGCTGCTGTTTGCGTTCGTGGCGTCGGGGCATGTCTTGCCTTCGACGATCACGACGAAGCGAGATTTTTTCTGCGACCCCTGCGCGCCGTTTGACATGAGGCGAGGGTGGTTCGAATACGGGCTCGGGACGTATCTTGCCGCCATCGGGATCTTGAGCTTCGCCTATCTGGCGTTGCCCTTTACCAAGGTCGGTCGCGCGTGTGCCTTCTTCATCGCGGTTTTCCTCGGCGCTTACTGGCTCGAATTTCCTGGCGGCATCTCACACTATGAGTGTCGCTATTTGTACGTTTGCCTACCGATCGCGATCTACGCATTGTGTACGGTGCTCGCCACACCGCGCGCGTGGATCCGATGGATATCCGGCATAGCCCTGGTGGGCGCCGCTCTTCAATCCGCCGTCGGTCTTCCAGAGCACCTGGCCTATATGCACGCCACACGTGTGTACACGTCACGCGAGCTCATGCCGGTCGCGGATTGGGCGCGCGCCAATATTCCTCCAACCGCACACGTTCTCATCCATGACGCGGGCTATATCTCTTATGGGACGAGTCTCCACCTCTACGACATGGTGGGTCTCAAATCGCCCGAAGCAGCGAAGCTTCATCGTGAGATCACGTGGCCTAGCTGCGGTCGCGATCGCCCTCAGGCCTTCCAAGAATTCGCGAGGGAGGTCGGCGCCACGCATCTGATCGCTTCGCGCGGCTGGGGACCCATTTTCGGTTTCGAGCGAGCATTGCGTGATGGCGGCTGGGGACTCGTGAGATTGAGATCCGCCGAGGATGGGAGCATGGGATACGACGTCTTCGCGCTGACGCCGCCGCAGTCCAATCCCTAGAAGACGTGCTGCGCGCGCAACGCGTGCTCGACTGCGTCCGCGATCTTCATGTGTGAAACCGGCCCCGGATGGAAGTCGCCTTCGGCGCGCTCGGCTTCTTCGAGATCCACATGAACGCGCGGAATTTCCTGCGCGTCGAACAACTTTTCGAAAAGTGCTGGCGAGCTTCCGACCGTAGGGAGACACGGCGCCATGAAATTCGTCGTGACGAACAGCGCACGCGCGCCGCGCGATTTCGCGAGATCCACGGTGGCGCGTGCAATTGCCTCCATGGTTCGGAACGGCTCATCGTCATGATAGGTGGCCCACCAGAGCTTGCGCAGCGCCGATTCCCGAATGCGAACCGGCGTCGGGGGAAGAAGCTCGAGGCTTCCTGCGCCCGTTACGTGCAACGAGGGTCGCTCTTCGCGCTCGGGCCGCTCGACTTCCTCGGGAACGAACGTCGTGACGATGGCCAAAAGGTGCGAATACGATGCTGCGACGTCGCGTTCTCGCATGAACGCCTGGTCCATTCCGTAGCCGTAGACGGCGATGTCGACGACCTGAACACCCAATCGACTCTCCAATATCGCAGCGAAGGTGTCCTCATACGAAACGGCGATCCCGAGCGCGATGGATTCTCCGCCTACCAGGATGGTAGGTTTGTCGTGATCGTGGACGAGCATCGGCTCGGCAACCCGATTTCCCTCCGCATCCGTATAGTAGACGACCTCACGTCCCTTCGGTGAGATCCAACGGTGCACTGTCGACGGCTTCAAGACCCACAGAAATTTCGGATCCCAGATCGACGGCATACAAACCTTGCACTCGGGCGGCGGCGGGGGCGGCGGCGACCACGGTTTGCGCAAAATGACCTCGCTCGTGGCGAGGGCAAGCACGACGGCGACGGAAATCCGGCCGATGTCACCGAGCGTCATGGTGATCCGCTCCGCACGCCGCCCGACCTCTGGACGGGCCACTGCGAGGGACAGGGCCACGATCGCGACGAAAATTCGTAGCAAGCGCAGATCACGGAGCTCGCGCGTGCTGCGTATGCACGCGAGCGGCTCGTGATGTACCTCGAGCCAAACGGGATCTGCGAAATACGCCCAAGCCGCCAGCGCCACGGCGAGAGCGAGGATCGCGGCTTCGGCGACGAAGCGCTTCATCGCTTCCGGATCCGAAATACGTTCTCCGTCGGTATGACGAGCTCGAAATCGACGTTCGGCCACTGGTTCTTCAAGTCGGAGTTCCACGCCAAGAACGCGAAGATCGGGCGACCCTCGGCGGTCCATCGGTCGATGAGCTCCATGATGCTTGCCCATCCCGTGGATTCGTAAAGGTCGGCGTATTCGACGTCGCGATCCTCGAGCTCGGCCAGAGCGGTATCGATGTCGCCTCCGTAGCCGACGATGGCCACGCGAGGCGGCAGCGTCCGCATCACGACGTCCGTGCGAACGTCACCTCCGATGCGGATCGCCCTCACGGCCGGAAATGTAAACCCCACGTTGATGCCGATGCCGAGCGCGATGCATGCACTTGCCAGAGTTGCAGCGGTGCGATTCCAGAACGAAGCGTCGCGGCCCAGTGCGCGCCACACGGCGAGCGCGGTAAGAGCGGCGACGAGCAGCGGGGCGTACAGAAAAAATGCGCGCTCCGTGAGGGTGGTGTCGTAATCGTTCCAACACACGATTCCGATCGCGAGACCCACAATCGCGGCCAGCGCACCGTGACCTCGGCTCCAGTGAAGCGATCGGATCGCGTGCAACGCCAAGATCATCAGCGGCGCCGTCATCGGCGTCGTGTATCGCAAGACGACGATCGGAAAACCGAACGCAAATGCCGTCGGCTGATTCGCGCGCAGCATGAGGGCGAGCAGGCCCAAAAACGCGGGAAGCCCGAAGATGCGTGCGTAGCCACGCCCGGCGCCCGAGACTTTTGCGGCGAAGGGCGCGAGCGCGAGGAGGGGCGTGCATTGCAAAAGCGACCGAATGAGCCACGGGCCGAACATGTTTCCGATTCCGTCGGCGGGGTGCGTGATGACGGGGGAGGCGTCCATGTCGAGCATTCCGACGTCGAACAGATTTCCCCAAGCCACGCGGCCCATGTGCCAAGCGTGAATGCGAAGGACAGGCAAAAGGACGAACGCCGCTACGAGGACCGTCCCCGCGAC
Source organism: Polyangiaceae bacterium (assembly GCA_025934595.1). Taxonomy (GTDB): domain Bacteria; phylum Myxococcota_A; class Polyangia; order Polyangiales; family Polyangiaceae; genus JAICXU01. The sequence goes on from JAICXU010000150.1 coordinate 6,015, forward strand.
GGCGGCGAGACGAGCCCGTCTCCTTGCGATCCAGATCGTCGCCACGACGGCCGCGACCCAGAGGAGCGCGGGAGCGGCGTAGATTGCCATGTCGACGATGTGTTGCTTGTCTTGCCCGGTCTCGGCACAGCTCCTCCACGGACAAGGTCCATAAGAGATGGGATTGAGGGAGTGAAACCGGATTGCATTCAACGTGGCGACGGGAACGAATCCGATCAGGAGCCCTCCCGAAAAGCTGGCGGCGCGAAATAATGAGGTAGGGCTGGGGATCCACCCTCGAAATGGAAAATTGGAGGGTATGGAAATTACGGGATGCGATTCACCCGGTTGCCCTGCGCCCGCGGCCGCGAGCAATCCGACGACCATGGGAAATGTCAGGAGATGCGCCGTGACCGAGAGCGCGCCCAGGAATCCGGCAAATGACGCGGCGACGAGGGCGCGTCTGCCCGTGATTTGCGTGCCGACGAGCGTGAAATAAGACGCGCCCGCGAAGAGGACGTCCGCGAGGATGTAGGGGCTCATGTCGATCGACGTCGCTGGGATGGGCGTCGAAAACACGATGAGCGCCGCCGCGACCGACCCCCACAGACGGTCGCGGAAAAAACGCGAGGCGACTGCAAACATCAACATTGCAAAAACGGCGAGAAGCACGACGTTTGCGCGAGAAACGGCGGGCAACCCTCCGAGCCGGAAGAAAGGAGCCATCGAATACGCGAAGAGGGGAGGATAGGTGCCCCATAGGCGATTGCCGTCTCGGAGGTTCCATCGCGCTTGCAGCTCGGGAAACCTACTGACCGGGCCATTCGTGTAATCGGGGAGGCCGTGGTCGGCGACGGCCCGCATCATCTCGATGTGCGTTCGCGAATCGCAACTCAGCGCGCTGTGCCATGTCGCCTGCGGGAGCAGCGCGAGGATCCCGAAGACGACGAGAGCCAAGAGCGCGTACGCCACGCGATCACGACGGGCAATTTTGGGGTCCGCATGGTTTTGCGGGCGGTCCGACACGCGGGCCACCGTAGCGTTTTCGGCCCGCAGACGAAACCGAAACCGCTTCGCAGCAGGTGCTACGGCGCCGAACCCAGCGTCAAGTGAGCCATCTCGATGCCTTGGAAATCGGCTCGAACGCGCGCCACGTAGAGCTGCCCCTTCTCTTCGACGATCTCAGGAGCGGCGAGCGGCATGAC
>JAICXU010001029.1 GCA_025934595.1 Polyangiaceae bacterium
AAGCCGTGGAGGTTTTGCGATGCCCGTGAGAATAGAAGACAAGACCAGTGACCTCGACCGAGACCTAGGCTGCGAGCGATGAAATGGGATAGCAAACGCCAATGCCAGCCAAGCTGGCATGCGTTTGCCGGAAGAGACCTAGACGCTAGACCACGACCGTGACCTAGGCCCGGACCCCCACGCACCGACGAAACCGGATCTTGAACGCGAACCGCGGCCCACGCCTAGGTCGAGCGTCGAGGTCGAGGTCTAGGTCCTCGCCTGCAGCGCCGCCTGTTGCTGCGCGAGCATCTGGGCGATGGCGCGTTTGCGCTCCATCGCGAACTGCTTCACTTGCTGCGTCGGGCTGGCTTCGAGCTTTCGCAAAAGGTCGGTCACCTTCTGCATGTCTTTTTGCTGGAAGAGCGCTTCGAAGTAGTTGTGCGCGAGTCGTACGTCACGCTGCATCTTCGCTTCGTGCGGCGCGAGGAGCTTCACGACCTCGTCGAGCTTGCCGGTCTGACCGTAGAGCGCCGACAGACAGAGGAGGGCGAGCGGATCTTCCGGCGCGCGCTCGACCGCCTTCTTCGCATAGTTGATCGCTTGGTCGCGCGTCTTCTCGTCGGCGGCAAAAAATCCCTGGAGGGCGACGTAAGGCGCTGCCGTCTTGTTGTTCACCGGCGTCTTCGCGAGCTCTTCGACGGCGGCGACCGCTTTCTCGACTCCGCCTTCGTTCTCTTTCAGGAAGTTCGTGAGGTACGCCCACGCATCGACCGAGTTCGGCGCGATTTGGATCGCGCGATCGACGGCATCGCGCTCGTTCTTCGTGTCCTTTTTCTCGTGATGCAGCTTCGCGAGATGAAGCGACGGGAACGGATTGTCCTTCAAGAGATTCTGGGCGCCCTTCAGCGTAGCTTCCGCTTTGTCGAGCTTCTTTTGCGCGAGCTGCGTGACGCCGAGCGCGAGCCAATCTTCGCCGTCACCGCCGAGCGCGACGATCTTCGCGAGCACGCTCTCCGCTTTTTCGTGGCGATTGTGCTTCATCAGCTCTTGCGCGTAGATGCGACCGCGCATCAAGTCGTCGGAATTTTCTTTCCAATGTTTTTCGAGACCGCCGAGCAAGTCCTCGAGACCGATCGCGATCGGACGCCCCTGATCGTCTTGCACCTGCACGGCAGGACCGTTGAACCCGAGGAGCTTCCACACCTCTTCTTCTTTCAGCGCGACCGGGCCGTTCACGATCTGCTTTTCGACCGGCGCCCCGTTCGCTCCGAGCGGGATCAAGACGAGCGCGTTCGAAGGCACGCCGTTCGGAAACGCGCCGATGGGGGCGAGGATCGCCGCGCCGCCCGTGAGTTGGAGGCCGGGATTCGGAGGCGCGGAGGGGTTCTTTTGCGTCATGGTTGGACGGGACCCTAGCACAACGTCCATCGTTTGCCGGCCCACGAAATGGTGGTAAATCCCGTGTCGCGCCGATGCGAAAAACCCATCGCCTAGACGCGCGACACGCCTGCGCGGTCGCGTGTGCAGCCGCGGCGCTCGCCGCCGTTCCCATCGCGCTCGTCGCGTGCGGATCGGACGAAGTGACCGGCGGTCACTGGAACGGAACGGCGGTCGACGCGAGCTTCGACGGCACGTTCGAGCTCGCAGACGCGTATCCCACGAGCGATCCCGATCCCGACGGCGGCACCAGGTCCGCGCCTTCGTTCGGCGACGGCGGCACGAGCACGACGACCACCGTCGATTGCTCGGGAAAAACGGCGGGCTCGGGCGATCCGTTCGTCACCCTCACGAGCGGCAATCTTTTGCGTGACGCGTGGCTTCAC
>JAICXU010000902.1 GCA_025934595.1 Polyangiaceae bacterium
CTTCCAGCCGCTGAACGACGCCGCCGCGTCCGAGGCGCGCGAATATGGATTTTCCTTCGAAGCCGACAGCGAGTCGGTGCAGCTCCGCGGCGCGCGCGTCTACCACGCGAACGGACAGACCGAAGACGCGACGGAGAGCGGCGAAGGCGACGTGAACGATCCGTCGATCGCGATGTACACGTCCGCGCGCGCGTATTACGTGCATTTTCCCCGTTTGTCGCCGGGCGATGTCGTCGAGGTGAAATACCGCGTGGAAGACGTCGCTTCACGCAACGAGTTCGCCGACTACTTCGGCGAGGTCACGTACATGCAATCGAGCGAGCCGATCGGTCACGCCGAGTACGTCCTCATCACACCGAAATCGCGCGCGTTCTACTTCAACAAGCCGAACGTGCAAGGCCTCACGCAGAAAACGACCGAGACCAAAGACAATCGCGTGTTCCGGTTCACGGCGGAGAACGTTCCGCCGATCGAGCCCGAGGCGCGGCAGCCTCCGTACGCGGAGCTGCTCGGTCACGTGCACGTGTCGACGTACAAAGACTGGAATGCGATGGGGCAGTGGTATTGGGGCCTCGTCAAAGATCAATTCGTCGCCGACGACGAGGTGCGGCGGCGCGTGGCCGAGGTCACGAAGGGCCTGAAGACGAACGACGAAAAGGTGCGCGCGATCTACGACTACGTCGTGCAGAAGACGCGCTACGTCGCGCTCGAGTTCGGCATCCACGGATTCAAGCCGTATCGCTGCGCGCAAATTTTCGCGCGCGGGTTCGGCGACTGCAAAGACAAGGCGACGCTCATCGTGACGATGCTGAAAGAAGCGGGAATCCCGGCGACGATCGTGATCGTGCGCACCGACCTGAAAGGTGATTTCGAGACTTTCCCGGCGTCGCTCGCGCCGTTCGATCACGCGATCGCGTACGTGCCGTCGATGGATCTCTATCTCGATGGAACGGCGGAATACACGGGATCGCGTGAATTGCCCGCGATGGATCGCGGAGCTCTCGCGCTGCAAGTGAACGAAGGCAAACCGAAGCTCGTCCACTTGCCCGATCCTCCGGCGAGCGAGAACGTGATGGCACGCGCGCTCGATGCGACGCTCGCGCCGGACGGCAGCGCGACGCTGGATTGGAAGAGCGACATCGCCGGCGCAGAAGCGAGCACGTGGCGCGCGCGATATCACGCCGCAGGCACGCGCAAAGAGCGCATCCAGCAAGATCTCGGACGCGATTTCGCGGGGCTCGAGGTGAGCCAAGTCGACACGAACGACCTCGACGACGTCGAGATCCACGCGCAGATCCACGTGAAGGGAAAAGCGCCGCAATTCGCGCGCAAAGAAGGCGAGCGGTGGAGCGTGCCCGCGGGACCGGCGGAGCACATGGTCCACGAATACGCGGAGCTCGCGAAACGCCAGCTCGAGATTCGCATCTACGGACAATCCTCCACCGTGAGCGAGTGGACCCTGCACGTGCCGGCGGGATGGAAGATCGAGACGATGCCGGAAGGCCACGCCGCGGCGACGAGCCCGTTCGGATCCTACGAGGTCGCCGTGTCCTCCGAAGGCAACGCGGTGCACGTGAAGACCACGGTGACGATGACGAGGTCGCGAATTCCAGTCAGCGACTACCCCGCGTTTCGCGCGTGGTGCGAGAGCGTGGATCGCGCGCTCGGTCAGCGCCTCATCATGAGGAGCAGCAAGTGATGCCCCGATCTCTCGCTCTTCTCCTTTTGTTCATTCTTCCGATCATCGCGTGCGGAGGTCCGCCGCCGAACGTCGGAGCGTTCGATTCGCTCACGTCCCTTCGCTCCGACGGCAAGGGCTCGAACGATGGCGAGGCGGTCGGACGCTGGGCGCTCGGCGAAATGATCATACCGGGCGGTGATGCGGCGCAGGCCAAGAGCGCACGATCCCGTCTCGAAAAATTGAAAGACGAAAGAGGTCTCTATGCGAGCCTCGCGCGCGGCATCTACGACGAAGAGCACGCGGCGCCGCGCACGGCCGCCGACGCCTACGTCGCAGTTCTTCTCGCCGCACGCGAGAGCCGAGATCCGGGCGCGCCGCTCGTCGCGTGGTTCTCCGCGAATCGTCTGCATGATCTCCGCAGCTCGGTCGCCGAGCTCTATTCGAAGGAACGGGCGCCGCTCGAGCAGATCTTGAAACGCCCGGA
>JAICXU010000399.1 GCA_025934595.1 Polyangiaceae bacterium
CACCGGCGGCATCGGGGAGCGCGCCGCTGAAGTGCGCGCCGAAATTTGCGCGCCGCTCTCTTGTCTCGGCATCGAGATCGACGAAGATCGCAATGCTCATCATGACGACGTCATCAGCCGGGAAGGAGGCCGATGCGAGGTCCGCGTCGTCCGAACCGATGAGGACCTCGTCATGGCGCGCCACGCGCACCGGCTCGCGCGTCGTCTCGGATGACGGCGGCTCGCGCAATCTTTGCACTTTCGCGCAAGCGCTGCGCCCGAGGTCTCTTCTTCACGCCGCCGCCTTCTGCGTGCAGATGCACATGTCGCGGACGAAGTGTCTCGACTCCGCGCGCGACGGCGCAGGCACGGCATGTGCTGTTCACCGTGATCGCAACCCAATGAGCAGCCAAGCCGAAAGCGCCGTCCGATCCATCGAGGAGGAATTGTTCGCCGAGCATCGCCTCTTCGACGAGCTCGGGAGCAGCTTGATTGCGGCGACGATCGCGCGCGACGCTACGGCCGCGCACGCAATCTGGAACGACCTCCGCTCCGTGCTCCTCGTCCACGTTCAAGGCGAGGATCGATTTCTGATCCCCGCGCTTGCCCGACGGCAGCCGCAGGAGGCTCGCGCGCTCCTGGCCGAGCACAAATTGATCCGCGACCGCGTGGGTGAAATCGACGCCGCGCTCGCGCAAGGCCTTCGACCGATCCAATCGTTGCGTGCGTTCGTCGACGAGCTCAACGCGCACGCGCGCCACGAAGCCAAAGTCCTCTATGCGCATCGCGACGCATGGCTCGACGACAAGGAGCGTGCGCTATTGGATGCTTATCGTGACGAGGCGAGCAAGGTGTCGAGCGCGGCTTCGAGCTCGTCCACCTTTACCGGTTTCGTGAGGTAGCGGTAGAAGCCCGCTTGCGTGCCCCGCAGCTTGTCTCGTTCCGAGGCCGCGGCGGTGAGAGCGATCACGGGGATTTTCTTCGTTTCCGGCGTCTCGCGCAAAACCCTCAAAGCTTCGAGCCCGCTCATCCCCGGAAGATTGATGTCCATGAGGATGACCTTCGGTTGCCGCACGCGCGCGAGCTCGACGCCCATCTCCGCCGTCGGCGCCGTGATGAGGTCGATCCCTTCGAACGTGCTCAGAACATCCTTCATGAACGTCACGTTTGCAGGGTTGTCTTCCACGTAGAGGATGAGACCTTGCGTGGCGATGTCGGAGCGATCGCCGTCGATCGCGCCACCTACCGGGAGATCGACTTTGCGCGCCGCAATATGAACTGGTAGATCGATCCAAAATTCGGAACCCTTCATCTCCGTGCTCTTGAAACCCACGGATCCTCCCATGAGCTCGGCGAGCCTCTTCGTGATGGTGAGACCGATTCCAGTACCCTCGATGGGTCCGGTTTCTTGCCCGGCGCGCTGGAAGGGTTGAAAGAGCTTGTCCTGCTTGTCGATGGGAATGCCCATCCCGGTGTCGATCGCGGTGATGCGAACGAAACCGGCGCTCGCGGGGCCGAGCACGAACATCACGTTTCCGCCAGCGCGGTTGTATTTGATGGCATTCGAGCCGTAGTTCATGAGGATCTGCGCATATCGCGTACGGTCCGCTGCGATCATCGGGAGGTCGGATGGCGGCGGGACGATCTCCAAATGAACCCCCGATCGCGCTGCCGAAGGCTCGAGAGTGGTCATCACCTCGCGGAGCACCTCCAACGCGTCCACGGGCTCGGGAGAGATCATGATCTGACCGGCTTCGATGCGCGACAGATCCAGGATGTCGTCGATGAGGCGCAAAAGATGCTCGCCTCCCTTCAAGATCTGATCGACGCGCTCTCGGTGACGTGCCGAAAGCGGCTCCTTCTTGTCGCGCTGTAGGAGCTGCGCGAATCCCAACACGGCATTCAGCGGTGTACGAAGCTCGTGGCTCATCGAGGACAAGAACTCGCTCTTCGCCGCGCTTCCGGCTTCCGCCGCGCGCTGCGCCTCGCGGAGCTCGCGAGCGATCCTCACGTCATCGGTCAGGTCCCAGATCGTTTTGACGATGCCGCCTTCGGCCGTGCGATGGTTCGACACACGGTAGCTCCGACCATCGCGCGTATGGACGTCGTAAGTACCGCCGAGGTCTTCCCGCTCGAGGAGCTTCGCGCCGCGAAAACGTTCGCGCTCCTCTGCGCTCGCGAAATCGAACAAGTCCATCGCGGCGTCGTGGACCTCGGCGAACGATTTGCCGACGATGGGACCGTCGATCCTCTCCGCCACGAGCGCGCGATAGGCACTGTTGCAAAGGACCAGCGCGTTCTGGGCGTCGAAGAGAGCAAACGCATCCTGGATGCTTTCTACTGCGCTCGCGAGACGCTCCGCCGCGAGCCGCATGCTTTCTTGGATCCTGCGTCTATCCGTGATGTCGCGGATCGCAGCGGATACGAAGACGCCGTTCGACATTTGAAGTGGGCTCAGGCTCACCTCGATGGGAATCTCCCGGCCGTCCTTGTGCAGACCGAAGAGCTCGATGCCCGATCCCATCGTTCTCACGGTAGGAGACGCAAAAAATCGATGCAGGTGTCCACCATGCGCTGGCCGAAAACGCACCGGAATCAATATGTCGAGAGAGTGTCCCAATACCTCCGAGCGGGAATATCCAAAGAGCTTTTCGACCTGGGCATTCACCAGCTCGATACGCCCCTCCGTTCCGACGACGACGATGGCGTCGGGAGCCGTCTCGAGGAGTTGGCGATATTGATCGCCGTCGAACTTCGTCGTCGCAACGTCACCGCTCATCGGGCAACCTCACACGAAAGAGCGCACCCGGCGCTGCGTCTTCGACGACGATGGTGCCGCCGTGGGCCTCGACGGCGAGCTTGCAGAACGTGAGACCGAGCCCGCGTCCCGCGCGTGTGTCCGGGCGGCCCGTGCCCTCGACCTGTGAAAAGGGATCGAAGATCTTTTCGCGTAGCTCCGCGGGAACTCCTGTCCCCGAGTCTCGCACCACGACCTCGGTGGCGCCGGCGGAGCGAATGGTCGCGATCTCGACGACGCTTCCCGTGGGTGCATGTCGAATGGCATTTTCGACGAGATTGGTGAGCGCGCGGCGGAGAAGATCGTCATCGGCGCGCACGCGTTCCACCCCGAGAACGACGTCGAGGGTGACGCTGCGGCTCTTCGCATTCGCCTCGAGCTCGCCCGTGACCGCGGTCGTCATGGACCGAAGATCGATCTCGGTGCGCTTGGGTGACAGCTTGCCTTCGTCGCCTTTGCTCACGTCGAGCAAGTTGAGAATCATCCGATTGAGATGCTTCGCTTCGGTGCGGATTTGAGCGGCCGAAGCCATGGCGGTTTCGGAGAGCCCGCGTTCGCGAAGCAAGAGTTGCGCGTTCAAATCCATCGAGCTCACGGGATTCTTGAGATCGTGCACCAAGAACGCCGTGATTCGCTCCTTCTGAAGCTGCACACGAAGTAAGGCATCGCGTTGATGTTTGAGGAGCGCCAAATGCTCGGCCAGCCTCGCGTCCATCTGGCGGAGCTTCAAGGCAGTTTGCACGCGCACGACGAGCTCGGTCGGCCGTACGGGCTTCGTGAGAAAATCGTCGCCGCCCGCGCGAAGCGCGTGATCGAACGTGTCGACGTCGCGGAGCGCGGTCAGAAAAATCACGGGAACGTCTTTGCCCGCGGGCAACGCGCGAATCCGCTCGCACACCGCAAAGCCGTCGAGCTCCGGCATGCGGACATCGAGTAGCACGCAGTCCGCTGGCTCTTTCTCGAACGCAGCAAGCCCTGCGCGCCCATCGTTCGCGAGGGCGACACGGTAGCCTTCGTCTTCGAGCGTCTGCTGCGCGAGCAGTCGGTTCGCCTCGTTGTCGTCGACGACGAGGATCGTGGACGGGATTGCAGATGCCGACTCGACTCTCGCATCAGCCGTTTCCACGTTGCACCTCCTGCTCGACGCGACGAACCCAAGTCGATGAGTCGCGGACGTCATTCGTGAGGTTTTGGATTTCCATACTCGCTGAGCCGATATTGGATCGTCCGCACGCTGATATCGAGCATCTCGGCCGCCTTGGCCGTCGATCCTCCAACGGCTTCGAGCGTCGTCAAGATCGCGTGACGTTCGAGCTCGGCCATCGTCGCGCCTGGAAGTCGAAGCGGGCCGAGCGCGTCGGTCGCGGCTTCGAACGGAAGATCGGCGTCGTCGATGGTGGACTTCTCGCAGAGGACGACGGCACGTTCGATCGCGTTCTCGAGCGCGCGCACGTTGCCCGGCCACCGATGCGCGAGGAGCTTCGCTTTTGCCTTGTCGGTGAAGCCGTCGATGCGCACGTGATTTTCTTCGGTGAACTTCCGCAGAAAGTGGTTCGCGAGCACCAAGATGTCGCCGCCGCGCACGCGAAGCGGAGGCATGTCGATGCGGACGACGTTCAAGCGATAAAAAAGGTCTTCGCGGAAACGACCTTCGCGCACGTCGGCGGCGAGGTCGCGATTGGTGGCGGC
>JAICXU010000963.1 GCA_025934595.1 Polyangiaceae bacterium
ACGACGTCGGTGAGATCGAGGACCTCGATGCCAGACCTCGGCTTGCCGTCGACCACGATCTCAGGCGTCTCTTCGCCGTCTCCGGCAGCCGTGAGCTCGTAGATCGGATGTTCGGGCGAAGCGGAGTCGGTGTTCGGATGCGGCACGATTCCATACGCGATTACGATCAAGATTTCGGCGCGCGGGGCCGCCGGAATTTGCGTGACGAGAGGAGATACGTCGGCGGGCGCTTGGTCGACGGCTTCGCGGTATGCGCGCAGCGCTTCGTCGCTCTCGCCCCCGCGATCGAACGCAAATCCCGCCAAAATCCCGCTGAATGCGCGTGTCCTCAGAGCGGCCGACGCCGGCGAGGTACGCTTCGCGAAGTCGATCATCACGTCGAGTCTTCTCGCTTCGACGCGCGCATTCGCGTCGTCACCGAGATCGAGATACGCCGTCATTGCGAGCGCATTCAGCATCAAGCGCTCATGGAGACGCGGCACGTACGGATAGTTGAGAGCCGCTAGCCAACCCATGTGGAATCCATGGCGCATCGATCGCGGCATTCCCGTGTGCCGCATGATGTCGTCGAGCTCCATGTCTTTCCGATCGAGGAGCTTGTCGGCCAGACGAAAATCGTCGGTGGCTTGATGAAAGAGTCCCGCCTCGAGCCGCACCGTCCCGCGATCGGCGAGGAGGAGACCCGTGAACGCATGCAGCTTCGTCGGCTCCGCGCCATTCGCGATTCCCATGCCTTCGTCGAGAGCACGAATGGCCGCGGCGCTATCGTCCGACGAAAGCGCGCTCAGCATGGGGGGCTGCGCCATGCCCGCGTGGAGCATGCTGCAACCGCTCGCGAGGAGGGGGAGCAAGCGGAGACGTCGGAGTCGAGGTCGGGCGCGTGCCATGTCGAAACGCAAGCTTACCTCTAGCGCAATGCGTCAATCACGCGCATACTGCAAATGTGGCTGGTCTCTACGATCCGTCGTTCGAGCATGACGCATGCGGACTCGGGTTCGTCGCGCGGCTCGGCGGGAAGCCTCGCCACGACGTCGTCGAGCAAGGCCTCGAGATTTTGCGCCGGCTCGCGCATCGCGGCGCAGCGGGGAGCGATCCCGAAACCGGCGACGGCGCGGGAATTCTCATTCAGATCCCGCACGCATTTTTCGATCGCACGCTCACGCGCGAGGGCGTCGACCTCCCGCTCGAAGGCGACTACGGCGTCGCGCAATGTTTTCTCTCGCGCGATCCCGAACGGCGCGCCGTCCAGCGCTACATCGTCGAAGAAGCGGCACGCGCGCTGAATCAAAAAGTGATCGCGTGGCGTGACGTGCCCGTCGACGATCGGGTGCTCGGTCCCATCGGTCGCGAGAGCCGTCCGCACGTCTCGCAGCTCTTCATCGGACGTTTCGTTCCCATCGATGCCTTCGAGCGATCGCTCTTCACGATCCGCAAGCGCGCGGGCAAGAAAGTGCGCGACGCGTTTCCGAAGCACTCCGATTTCTACGTCGCGAGCTGCTCGTCGAAGACGATCGTCTACAAAGGGCTCGCGCTCCCCGAGCGGCTCGACGGGTTTTATCCGGACCTTCGGGAAGACGAGCTCAAAAGCAAAATCGCGGTCGTGCATTCGCGTTTCAGCACGAACACGTTTCCCACGTGGGAGCGCGCGCATCCGTTTCGCCGCATCGCGCACAACGGCGAGATCAACACGCTCCGCGGAAACAAAAGCTGGATGGCAGCACGCGAAGCGATGCTCGCATCCGACCGATTCGGCGAATACCTCCCGGATTTTTTGCCCATCATCCGCCCCGACGGATCGGACTCGGCGTCGCTCGACAACGTCGTCGATTTTTTGGTCGCCGGCGGCCGCTCGCTTCCACACGTGATGATGATGCTCGTCCCCGAGGCCTGGGCGTCACGAAGCGAAATGGCGCGAGAATAGTAGGTATTTTACGATTATCTCGCGTCGCGCGTCGAGCCGTGGGACGGCCCCGCCGCGCTCGTATTG
>JAICXU010000212.1 GCA_025934595.1 Polyangiaceae bacterium
GGGTCTGTCGGTGGTGTCGCGTCCCGGCGCGAACCTCACGTACGCGATCTTGCGATCGGACCGCGCTCCCTTCGACGACGTCGCGATGCGGCGAGCTTTTTCCGCCACGATCGATCGCGATCTCGTCGCGCGCACATTTTTGGCGGGACATGCGCATTCCGCGAGCACGCTGCTTCCGCCGGCGCTTTGGGCGCACACGGATCTCCCCGCCATCGAGCACGTCCCGACGCCGCCGCTCGTTCGCACGCATCTGACCTTGCTCACGTCGACCGACCGCCTCCGCGTCGTCATCGCGCGATTCGTGGCGCAGGAGCTGAACGACGCGGGATGGGACGTCGAGTTGGTGCCGCTCGAGCTCGGCGCGATGATCGCGCGGCTGAATGCCGGCGATTTCGACGCCGCGTTCCTGCAGATCCCCGAGCTCGCGGAGCCGAACACGCTCCGCGTTTTCATGCATAGTACATATATTCCGCCGGCCGGTGCGAATCGCGCGCGCATCGCCTCGCCCGACATCGACGCGCTCCTCGACGCGGGCGATCGCACGATCGACCTCGACGCTCGCCGTCGAATCTACGCCGAGCTCGAACGCAAGAATCGCGACGGGATGTATCTCGTGCCGCTTTGGCACGAAGATCAAGTCGCGGTGCGAAGCTTGCGCGCGCACGACTTCGTGCCGAGCGCCGAAGGTCGGTGGCTCGGCCTCGCGACGCTTCGTTAGGGACTGCGCGGTCGCGGCTGCACGAAATGTTGGCGGAATCCGAGCCTGCGAAGACCGACCACGCACGCTGCGAAGATCAGGCCGCATGCCGTCGCCAAGAACGTCATCCGCGCGTCCCGGTGGAAGGCGGCGATCGTGAACGCCAGGAGGCCGAGCACGGTGAAAATCACGCCGGTGCGGATCGTCGGAAAATAAGCGCTCGCGCACGCTCTTTCGAACTCGATCTCGCACGCGCCGCAGATCCGACCGCGAGTGGGGGCGTGCTCGGCGCAGAGCGGCGCGTCGCATCGAGGACAATAACGCTGGATGCGCGTGGAGTCGCAATCGGCGCACTCTTGCTCGATGACGGCCGCGACGCCCATCTCCGGCTCCAGCGCCGCAGTCGCTTCCGAGATGCTGCGCACCGCGCGTAGCCGAGACGCGGAGCGAACCTTTCGGGGGCCACTCGTGCCATCGTCCTCGCGCTCGTGGACGCCGCGAAGCGCCGCGAAACGATCCATCAACACGCCGGCGGAGATGCCGAGGTAAGTGCAGTAGTCGCTCGCCGCGATCGCTTCGAAGTCGACCTCGTCTTCTTCTTCATCCGTGTACGCGTACGCGAGGCGATCGACGAGGCGAAGGAGAGCGACGCGCAATGCGATGCCGGGGCTCTCTTCGAAAGCCGCGGCGGGATTGTGATGAAGGCCGACGACATGCGGAATCGGCTTCGGAATCGCCCATGCGGTGAGCAAATGCTCCGCGAGCTCGGCGTGGTCGAATCCGAAAATTCCACGCTCGTCGTCGAGCGTGCCTTCGAACTTGTCACCGTGCTGCGCGAAGATCTTCGCGTACTCGCGCTCTCCTTCGAGGAGCACCCATTTTCCGATGTCGTGCAGAAATGCGGCCGCGAACATTTCGTCCGTGGGCAACCGCCATTCGCTCGCGAGATGACGCGCGAGCGCTCCCGCGATGACGGCATGGTCGTGGAGTTTTTTCCGACTCTCCGTGCCGTCGCTGGGAAATAAGTCGAGCACCGCGCCCGTAATCGTCGCCTCGCGCAAGCCTCGACGTCCGAGCATCGCTACCGCATGACGAACCGACGTGACCTTGGCTTTGAGGCCGAAGCCCGCCGAGTTCACGACACGCAGCACGTGCGCCGTGAGCGATGCATCGCTCTCGAGCGCATGGACGACCGCCGTCACGTCGACGTCTTCGCGCGCCGTGAGCGTCAGAATTTTGGCGGCGGCGACGGGGAACGGTCTCGCGCCGTGCATGCGCGCCGCATGAGCGGCGGCGCTTTCCCGCACGCGTTTTTTGCGGATTTCCGAAGCCGGGTCGCCGAAGAAATGGCGTTCATCGAGCATCACGATAGGCTCCGATTGCAAAGCGCGGGCCCGCGATCTTGCGTCAATCGGCCGCCATCCTCTACGACTCGAGGCGAGGCATGCTGCGGCACTTTTCGACAGCGAAGGAGTACGCGCGCGCCACGTGGCGCACATTTTCGGATCATGGCGGGCGCCTTTTGAGCGGCGCGATCGCGTTCTATGCGCTTCTGTCGATCGTGCCGATGTGCGTGATTGCGCTTTGGTTCGCGAGCCTGATGACGAGCGAGGCGGCGGCGCGCCGCGCGCTGCTCGACGACATGGCGCACTGGGTCGGTGAGAGTGGGGCGCAGACGATCGGCGCGATGCTCGCGGCGGCGGAGCACGGAACGACCGGCGCGTCGGCGAGCCTCGTCGGCCTGATCGTTCTTCTCTACGCGGCAACGCGTCTCTTCTCCGCGCTCACGCGGGCGCTGAATGTCCTATGGGATTTGCCGCGGCCGCAGGCGTCCGGATTCAAAGCCAAGGCATTTCGTGAGCTGCGAAAACGGGGCAGCGCGTTCTTGATCGTCGCCTTCGTCGGCGCGCTTCTCACGCTGCTCGTCGTCGTGAAGTTCGTGCTCGCGGCCGCAGAAAATGCGGTCGATCCGATGCTCGCCGCTTCTTGGCTGTGGCGATCGCTCGAAGCGCTCGCGTCGTTCTTCACATGTGCGGTGCTCTTCGCGATCGTGTTCTGGATCCTGCCGAACGGAAAAATCGCCATGCGTGATCTCGTCGTCGGCTCGCTCGTGACGGCGGCGCTCTTCAGTGCAGGCGATCAGGTGATCTCGATGTACGTCGCACGCAAAGGATCGCATTCGGTGTACGGCGCGGCGACCTCGCTCGTGCTTCTGCTTTTGTGGGTGCATTACTCGTCGCAGGTATTTTTTCTCGGTGCCGCGTTCACGTCCGTGCATGCGAAAGCGCGCGGCCGGCCCATTACGCCCAAGAAGGCGTGATACGAAAACGACATGCATCTCCTCGTCGGAAATCCTACGGCGCAGAGCGGAAAAAATGCCGAGCGCATTGCCCACGCGAAATCGCTTCTCGAAAAAGGCGGCGCGGAGGTCGAGCTCTTCTCGACGCTGCCCGGCGGCGCGACGATCCCGAAGCTCGCAGAGCTGCTCGCGAAAAAAAAGCACTACGTCGTCGTGTACATGGGCGGCGACGGCACGTTTCGCGAGGTCGGCTCGGCGCTCGTCGAATCGGGCGAGGCCGATCACGTCGCGCTGGGGATGCTGCCGACCGGAACGGCGAACGATCAGGGCAAGAGCTTCGGGCTCGAGGCTCGCGCCGACTCGCTCGAGCACAACGTGTCCGTCATCCTCGCGAGAAAAGAGACGCGTCTCGATGCGGGGAAAATACACACGATTCGGACCTCGGATTCAACGGAAAAACAAGCGTATTTCTTCGATTCGGCGGGCTGGGGTCTCAGCGCGCGCGTGCTCGCGCTCCGCAACGAAGATCGAAAAAAAGTCGACGGGCTCGGGCCGCTGAAAGAAATTTATCGCGACGAGCTCGTGTACGCGGGCGCGTTCTTGAAGACGTTCCTCGACTCGTACGTCGTGAACGACAAGCTCTCGGCGAAGATCAATGCCGACGGCAAGGAGGTCGTCCTCGACGGGCTCACCGATCTCGTCGTGAAGGCGACGCGCGTCTACGCCGGTGCGTGGGTGTTCGACCGCACGAGCCGACATGACGACGGTCTCTTCGAGGTCGTTCCCTTCCGCGGCAAGCGCGATTGGGCAAGCAAAGCCATCGTCGATCTCGACGGCAATCCGCTGACCGAAGAAATCCTGAACGCGGTGGGGGTCGAGCACTCGCGTCCGTTCCGCGCGTCGAAGCTCACGATGGAAATCCGCGAGCCCGCAGCTGGCGCGAAGCTCGCCGCGCAAATCGACGGCGAGGAGTTCTTCGCCGGCGAGCGCGTCGAGATCGAAGTGATCCCGCGCGCGCTCCGCCTCATCATCCCCTAACGCGCAGACTTGCCGCGCGTTTCGCGTCGACGAATCAGGGCTTTTTCTCTTCTTTCGGTTTGTCTTTCGGCGCGGGCGTCGGTGTCGACGTCGGCGTGGTCGTCGGAGCTGCGGTGGTGTCGCCGCTGCCGGCCGTGCCCGCCTCTTCGATGTGGAACTCGACGCGGCGATTCTCCGCTTTGCCTTCGGCCGTCGCGTTGTCCGCGATCGGCTTCTCTTGTCCGAATCCCACCGCATAGAGATGGCTCTTGTCGATGCCATGCTTCGTGAGCCACGTGACGACCGACTGCGCGCGGTTCTTCGAGAGCGTCTTGTTGAACGCGGGCTTTCCGACGTTGTCGGTGTGACCTTCGACGCGGACCTTCGTGATCTCCGGATGCTTGAGGAGAATCTCGCTCACGGCGTTGAGGACGCCTTCGCTGTCGGGTCCAGTGACGATCGCCGCGCTGCCGGTCTTGAATTTGACCTGCTGCGTGATCTTGATCTCGCCGTCTTTCACGTACGCGATCGGGCATCCGTTCTTCTTCGGATCGGGATCGGGTTTTCCGGGCTCGTCCGGACATGCGTCGACGTCGTTCGTGACGCCGTCCTTGTCGCGATCGGGATCGGGGCATCCATTGAGCTTCGGATCGTCGCTCTTCACGCCGACCTCGTGCGGGCAGGCGTCTTGCGGATCGAGAATGCCGTCACCGTCGCTGTCGGGCGGGCAGCCGTTCGTCTTCGGATCGTCGGTTTTTACGCCGGGAACGTCGACACAGGCATCTTGCGCATCGAACACGCCATCGCCGTCTTTGTCCGGCGGGCATCCGTTCGTCTTCGGATCATTCGTCTTCACGCCCGGCGTGTCGGGGCAGGCGTCGGCGGAGTCGATGACACCGTCGCCGTCGCGATCGGGCGGAGGAGGAGGCGGCGGCGGGCAGCCGTTCGTTTGCGGATCGCTCGTGCGAATGCCGGGAACGCTCGGACACGCGTCTTCGTCGTCCTTGATGCCGTCCTTGTCTTTGTCCTCGTCGATCTGCGGAACCCACTCGACGGAGAGAAGACCGCGGCCGGCCGGCGTTCCGTAGCCGCGCGTCATGCCGACGCCGCCGCCGACGCCGAATCGAAAATCGGAAGCGGTGAGATGCGCGCCGAGGAGGCCCTCGACGTACGTGCCTGCGGCGCTCGCCGAATCGCCGCCGAGGCCGGTGTTCGGATCGGCGGGAGTCGGGCTCAAGATCGTGCTCGCGGAGAGCTCGGGGCCGAGCACGAGATGTTTGTCGAGCGTGCGCACGCCGAGCGAAATTCCGCCGCCGAGCTCACTGCCGAGCTTCACGCTGCCGAAGTCGTCGTCGAGACCGCGATACTGAAAATCGAATCGCGCCGCGTACACGAATGCGCCGATGTCGCCCGCGGCGAGGAGCCGCGGCTTGAAACGCACTTGGCCGTCGCTCGTGTAGTCGTCGCGGCTGCCGGTCGGCAAAAAGACCTGCGCGCCGAGCGCCATCGTGAACGGATCGCCGTATTTTCCGAGCAATCGGAAGTCGGCGCCGAGGCTCAAATCGCCGACGCCTTGCTCGTGTTGCGGCTCGTTGAAGTTCACGACGCCGACGTGGAGGCCGTGTCCGTAGTTCTCGAGCGCGATCGGAAGATTCGCTTCGAGGCGCAATCGATCGAAGAGCACGACCGACCCGCCGGCGTGCAAAAAGAGCTGATTTCGCACGACGCTCGCCGCGATGATGTCGCTATTCGGCGGCGCGTTGTTGAACGTCAGCGGCCGGTAGCCGTAGTCGAGAACGAGACCGAACGCGGGCCGCACCTTGCCGCGAAGATCGAGCGAATCGTTCGAGAACCATTCGCTGCCGCGCGCCGACGGATCGAATTTGTCGAGCGCGAAGCCGCGCTCTTGCGCACGCGCATCACGTGCGCCAGCTAGAAAAAATCCGGCCGCGAAAAGAGAAGACAGAAGCCACGCCTTGCGAGTCGTCATGCGCCCTCGAGATGGAAGGAAAAAAGTGCGAAGGGCATGATCCATCGCTTTCCGAGCAACGCGCAAGTTGCTTGGTGCGATGGGCCAAAAGGAGTAGTCAGCGCGACGACGTGACCGGCGGAGCTTCTGCGTGGTCCGATCGAGCGTAGAGATACCAAAGCGCGCCGGCGCCGAGCGCTGCGACGACGCCGACGACGGCGCTGACGTTCGCGAGCACGAAC
>JAICXU010000060.1 GCA_025934595.1 Polyangiaceae bacterium
GCAGCGCGAGGCGAACGCGCGGACGGTGAATCCATCGCACCGATCGCGCGATTTCAGCCAAAATCTCGGGCAACGCGGGCCGTCGGGCGATCATGCGAATCACGTCGTTTTCGGTGAGACGCGGATTTTCGAGAAGCCGTCGCACGACCTCGGGATTCGGATCCGACGAGAGCTTCGCGAGAAGCGCGGGGTCGGGCTTGCGCGCCAACGCCTTGCGCTCGCCGAGCGTGAGAGGTCGACCGTCTCTGCCCGCTGCGATTTTTTCTTGAGGCGGCATCGACGCGCGCGGAGGCGAAGGCACGCGAAGCAAGCGATCGAGCGCCGGCATCGAGCGACCTGCCGCTTCTTCGCGGAGGCGCTGCGCGAGCTCGGTCGCCTTCGTCGTGCTCATCGCGTCGACGATGCCGACGAGGGCCTCGCGCGCCTCCGTGTCACCCTGCTCCGCGCGCTCCGCGATCGCATCGAGCGCGAGCGCGAGATCGTGCTCCGGCTCGTGCGCGAAGAGATCGAGGAGCCACGCGATGCGCAGCGCGGGATCGACGACCGCGCGCGTGCCACGGAGGATGCGGCCCGACAGGCTCAAAATCCCATCGCGTCGACTTTTTGCTCGCCTTTCGACGACGTCGACCCCGCCGTCGCGCTCGCCGCCGCGTGCGATGTGCTGCCGTGCGACGAATGCGTGCTGCCCGAGGAGCCCGAAGAATGCGTGCCCGTCGAGGCCGTCGACACGGCGACCGCCGCGGTCGCGGCGCTCGCGCTCGTCGCCGGCGGCGTCACGCTCGCCGCGACGGTGGGAGGCGGTGGCGTGGCGGTCGGCGTTTGCGTCGGCAGTGGCGCGTCTGCGCTTTTCGCGAGAGCCGCGGACGCGGTTGGCGCCGCCGCCGGTTGCGACGTGTAGTGCCAGATGCCGACCACGAGCGCGATGGCGACCACCGCCGCGCCGATGCACGCGCCGACGAAGGCCGCCGAGACGCCGCTTCGATGTCCCGTTCCGGACGTCGTCGTGAAAGGCGCGCCCGTCGAGCCGTTCGCCGGAAAGCCGCCCGAGCTGCTCGCCATCGCGAGGTTCGTTCCAGAGCCCGTCGAGGCGCCAGCCTGCGGGAACGGCATCGTCCCGCCGTAACCGGGCGGCGGCGGATAGCGGTGCTGTCCCGAGCCCGTGTCCGCCGCTACCGAATGCGCCATCGCCGATTGCGGCGTCGACGCGAATTGCGGCGAGAGCTGCGGAGCGCTTCCCGGCGCGCGATTCGGCTGCGGCGTGGATCCGAACGGCTGCGCGTGCTGCGCCATCGCCGTGTTTCCCGGCTGCATGCCCGCGAGGTGCGCGCGGAGCGCACGACCGTCCATGACGTCGGTGAGCTGCGACGCGCCGATGGCCATGCGCAGCGATTGATCGAAATCCTTCGCGCTCTGAAAACGAAGCGCAGGATCGCGTTGCGTGGCCTTCGCCCACCATTTGTCGAACTCCGGCGGAACCTCGGACACGCTCGACGGCACTGGGATCGGATGCACGATGATCTTCACGAGAAGATCGCCGAGCGCTTCGCTCTGGAACGGCAGCTGTCCCGTCAACCCTTGGAACGCAATCACCGCGAGCGACCATAAATCGCTTCGATGATCGACGCTCTTGATGCCCTGCGCTTGCTCCGGGCTCATGTAATACGGCGTGCCGAGCATCGCGCCCGTGCGCGTATTCGAGCCGCCGCCTGCTTCGAGATTGTCTTGGAGCTTCGCGATCCCGAAATCGAGCACCTTCGCGATTTCGCGATCGTCGTCTTGCACCAAGAAGATGTTGTCGGGCTTGAGATCGCGATGAACGATGCCGAGCGAATGTGCCTTCGTGAGCGCACGACAGACCTGCTGCATGATCGCGCCGAGCTCGCTCGGATGCATCTTGCCGCGCATGAAGCGGCGCTTCAAATCCTCGCCGTCGAGCAGCTCCATCGCGATGTACGGCCGGCCTTCCCACACGCCGTGATCGAGGATCTGCACGACGTTCGGGCTGCGGAGTTGCGCCGCGGCTTTCGCTTCGCGCTCGAAGCGTTGATGCGCCTCGGGCATGGATGCCCCTTCGCCTTCGATGAACTTCACGGCGCACGGCGTGTCGAGCCCGAGATGCGTCGCATGCCATACCGAGCCCATGCCGCCCCGGCCGAGCAGACGATTCAGGCGGAATCGATCGGCAACGACCAGGTTTTCCGCGAGCTGCACCACCCTTGAATTCTACATCCGCGAAGGCCCCCCTTGCAAAAGGGACGCCCCGGCCTGATCTTTTTCGGATGAAAGGAGCGAATGGGCCCAAGCCGCAGGGCCCGAAGCGCGACGAGGAGACGGTCGTCGAGGAACGCACGAAGCCCGTCGTTCCGCGCCGTTACAAGGTCATTTTTCACAATGACGATTACACGACGATGGAGTTCGTCGTCGAATGCTTGATGCGCTTCTTTCGGAAGACCGAGACCGAGGCCACGCACATCATGCTCACCGTGCATCGCAGCGGATCGGCCGTGGCGGGAGTTTTCACGCGCGAGGTCGCGGAGACGAAGGTCGCCGAGACCATGGATCACGCACGCGCGAACGGAATGCCGCTCATGCTCACGGCAGAACCCGAATAGACGACTTATAAAGAGAAGAAGACCGAGACCGGGACAGAGGCAGACCAGCCCTCGACCTCGACCTAGGCACAGACAGAACGAGAACCGACGAGATGAGGATCAGCCCCGAAGTCGAAATCGCGCTCACGCTCGCAGCCACCGAAGCTGCGCGGAGGCGCCATGAATACGTGACCGTCGAGCACTTTTTGTTCGCGCTGCTGTTCGACGATGCGACGGCGCTCGTCGTGAAGCATGCGGGCGGCGACGTCGCGAAGCTCAAAAAAGAGCTCGCGACCTATCTCGACGAGAAGATCGAGAAGCTCGGCGAGGACGAAGACGTCACGCCTTCGCCCACGCTCGGCGTGCGTCGCGCGATCAACCGCGCGGCGAGCCACGTGCAGTCGTCCGGAAAAGAAGAAGTGAAAGGCGCGCACATCCTGGTCGCGATCTTTTCGGAGCGCGAGTCGTTCGCGGCCGGTCTCCTCGAAGCGAACGGCATCACGCGCCTCGACGTCGTGTCGTATCTGTCGCACGGCATCTCGAAGATCGAAGAAGAGACGGCGCTCACCGGAGATCCGCGCCGCACCGACGCCGACGGTGAGGCGAAAGCAAATCCGCTCGAAGCGTTCGCGGTGCATTTGAACAAAGAGGCGGAAGAGGGCCGCATCGATCCGCTCGTTGGCCGTCAAAAAGAAATCACGCGCATCATCCAAATCCTCGCGCGTCGCAAGAAGAACAACCCGATGCTCGTCGGCGATTCGGGTGTCGGAAAGACGGCCATCGTGGACGGCCTCGCGCTCGCCGTGCACGAAAAACGCGTCCCGAAGGCGCTCGACGGCGCGCAGATTTATTCGCTCGACATGGGCGCGCTTCTCGCGGGGACGCGCTACCGCGGCGATTTCGAAGAGCGGTTGAAGGGCGTCATGAAGGCGCTCTCGAAAATCGAGAACGCGATCTTGTTCATCGACGAGATCCACACCGTCGTCGGCGCAGGCTCGACGAGCGGCGGCGGATCGATCGACGCGAGCAACTTGCTGAAGCCCGCGCTCGCAGCCGGAAAAATGCGCTGCATCGGCTCGACCACGTTCGAAGAGTTCCGGTCGCACATCGAAAAAGATCGCGCGCTCTCACGCCGCTTCCAACGTGTCGACGTGCTCGAGCCGAGCGTCGAGGAGACCCGACAAATTCTCCGCGGGCTTCGTGCGAAGTACGAGAAATTCCACGGCGTGAAATACGAGGACCTCGCGATCGAAGCCGCCGCCGATCTCTCGTCGAAATATTTGAACGATCGAAAGCTGCCCGACAAAGCGATCGACCTCCTCGACGAGGCCGGCGCGGCGGTGAAGCTCGCGGCCGGTCGCGGCGCGGGATCGGCAGAAAATGCCGCCGACAACGATGGCGCGAAGGCAGCCATCCCTGGACGCGCGGCAAGTATGCGCGCTGAAGTTGCGCTCACCGTCGCCACGGACGGCGGTTTGCTCGTCACGGTGAACGACATCGAGACCGTGCTCGCGCGCATGGCGCAAATCCCGCCGCGCGAGGTCAAGGCGGACGACAAAGATCGTTTGGCCGCGCTCGACGTCGATCTCAAGAAAGTCATCTTCGGCCAAGACCAGGCCATCGCGCAGCTCACGAGCGCGATCAAGCTCTCGCGCGCGGGCCTCCGAAGCCCGGAAAAACCCATCGGCTCGTTCCTTCTCACGGGACCTACCGGCGTCGGAAAAACCGAGATGGCGAAGCAGCTCGCGAAGACGCTCGGCATCGCGTTCATCCGCTTCGACATGAGCGAATACATGGAGCGCCACACCGTCTCGCGTTTGATCGGCGCGCCTCCGGGTTACGTTGGCTTCGATCAGGGCGGGCTCCTCACCGACGCGGTCGCGAAGACGCCGCACGCGGTCTTGCTCCTCGACGAAATCGAAAAAGCGCATCCCGACGTCTTCAACGTGCTCCTGCAGGTCATGGACCACGGCAAGCTCACCGACAACAACGGCAAAGCGAGCGACTACCGCCACGTGATCTTGCTGATGACGAGCAACGTCGGCGCGCGCGACTTGCAACGCCGCGCAGTGGGATTCGGCGCCGGCATGAGCGAAGGCGACGCCGAACGCGAGTACAAGAGGATGTTCAGCCCCGAGTTCCGGAATCGCCTCGACGCGCGCATTTCGTTCAACTCGCTCTCGCCGCTCGTCATGGAGCGCGTGGTCGACAAATTCTTGCGCGAGCTCTCCGCGCAGCTCTCGGAGCGCAACGTCACGCTCGAAGCCAGCGAGGAGGCGCGCACCCTCCTCGGCAAAAAAGGCTACGACCCGGACAACGGCGCGCGTCCGCTCGCACGTGTCATCCAAGATTTGCTGAAGCGACCGATCAGCGAGGAGCTCCTCTTCGGCAAGCTCGAGAAGGGCGGCAAAGTGATCGCCGACGCGAAAGAAGGCGAGCTTTTGCTCGCGTACGAGCCCGCGGTCAAAAAAGCGGACGCGCTCGTAAACTAGGGCTATTTCGCGTCGAAGGCTGGTACCTGAACGCGCGATCAGGTACCGTCTCTGCATGCGATTTTTGCCGGTGGTGAATCCGCCGAACCCTTGGGCGGATTCCAAAATCGATTACGACGACGGCGAAGCTCCGCACGCTTCGCTCCAAATCTTCGAAGATCACACGCGCGCGATCTTGTCGAAGAACGACAGCCCCGATGTCGGCTTCGACTGGAGCGTGAATCCCTATCGCGGCTGCTTCCACGCGTGTGCGTATTGCTACGCGCGGCCCGGCCATCAGTATTTGAGCTTTGGCGCTGGAACCGATTTCGAGCGGAAGATCGTCGTGAAGCCGCACGCGCCCGAGCTTTTGCGCGAAGCATTCGAGAAAAAAAATTGGATGGGCGAGCTCGTCCTCTTCAGCGGCGTCACCGATTGCTACCAGCCGCTCGAGGCGAGCTACGAGCTCACACGCGGCTGTCTCGAAGTATGTGTAGAATACAAGAATCCCGTCGCCATCGTCACGAAGTCTCCCCTCATCGAGCGCGACATCGATGTCCTCGTCGCGCTCACCGAACGCGCGCGCGTGAGCGTCGCCGTCAGTATTCCGTTTTGGGATCCGAAAAAAGCGCGCGCCGTCGAGCCGTATGTCGCGACGCCCGAGCGCCGCATGCACGCGGTGCAAAAGCTCGCCGCGGCGGGAATCAAGGTCGGCGTCAACGTGGCGCCCGTCATCCCCGGCCTCGGCGACGAAGAGATCGGTGACGTGCTGAAGGCGGCGAAAGACGCGGGCGCCCATTTCGCCTCGCTCATCATGCTGCGCCTGCCGGGTCCGGTGAAAGAAGTCTTCGAGGAACGCATTCGCGCGGCCTTGCCGCTTCGCGCGGAAAAAATCTTGAATCGCGTGCGCGACGTGCGCGGCGGCAAGCTGAACGATCCGCGCTTCGGCTCGCGCATGAGCGGCGAAGGAGTCTATGCCGAAGCGGTCGGCGCCCTCTTCCAGCAAACCGCGGACAAGCTCGGCCTCTCCACCGCTCGAAGGAACGCGGGCGACCAGAAGTCCACGTTCGAGCGACCTTCGCTGCGGCCGGCGGGCGATCAGCTCGCGCTTTTTCGCTGAACGCGGTCGCTGAAGACGCGCGACAGGTCTGCGCGCTCCGCGCTAGAGTGCGCACGTGATTCGCAAGGCAGCGGCGATCTCGGCATTGGCCTTGTTTTTCCCTGCGATCGCGATCGCGGATGACGGCTATGCGGCGCACGCCGAAGACGTCGTCGACTACACGCTCACGGCTCGTCTCGATCCCGCGTCGCATACCGTCCACGGCGAAGGCCGCATCACATGGCGCAACACGAGCGACAAAGCCGTGAGCGAGCTGTGGGTGCACCTCTACATGAACGCCTTCAAGAACGACCAGAGCCTCTTCTTGAGCGAGCCCGTCGGAAGATTTCGCGGCGGCGGCGGCGTCTCCGACTGGGGAACGATCGACGTGCGGCGCTTCGCGATCGCCGCCGCGCCAGGTGCCGGCGAAGATCTCTGGCCGAAAGCGGAGATCAAACACGGCGGCAGCGAGGACGAAACGGACGCGCGCGTTCCCCTTCCCCACGAGGTGGCGCCCGGCGAAACGATTTCGATCGCGACGACCTGGGACGTGAAGCTTCCGAGCGTCGTCGAGCGCACGGGCTACGCGGGATCGTTCCACATGATCGCGCAGTGGTTTCCGAAGATCGCGCGACTCGAGCCCGACGGCACGTTCGCGCATTTTCCGTTTCATCGGCTCTCCGAATTTTATGCCGACTTCGGCACCTACGACGTCACGATGGATGTTCCGGAGGGCTTCGTGATCGGCGCGACGGGTCCGGTCACGAGCACGAAAGACGAGAACGGCCGCCACGTCGAGCGACACGTGCAGAGCGACGTGCACGACTTCGCATGGACGGCGTGGGACCAATTTCGAACGAAGAGCGAAGACATCGACGGCGTGCACGTTTCGGCGCTTTTTCCGCCCGATTACGACGCGGTCGCGGAGCGTGAGATGGCGACGATCCGCTTCTCCCTTCCCTACTACCATCGCCGGTACGGCGCGTATCCGTACTCGGTGCTCACGCTCGTGCACCCGCCGGACAATGCGGGCGAAGCGGGCGGCATGGAATATCCGACGCTCATCACGACGGGCGGTCCATGGTTCGAGCCGCGCATCGTTCTCGAGCCGGAGCTCGTCACCGCTCATGAATTCGGTCACCAATATTTCTACGGGCTCATGGCGTCGAACGAGATGCTCTATCCGTTCCTCGACGAAGGCGTGAACTCGTTCGCGGAAGAGGACGCGCTCGGAACGCTGTTCGGCGATGCGAGCGGCGGCGGGCTTTGGGGGATCAGCGTGAGCGACATCGCGGCGCATGTCGTGAATGCGCGAAACCTGGACGCCACCGTCGCGGAGCCCGCCTACGCGTATCCCACCGGAGCTTCGTACGGCGCGCTCGTCTACTCGCGGACGGCGACGATTCTCGAAACGTTCAAGCGCGTCTACGGCGAAGAAAAATTTTGGGCCGCGATGACGGATTACACGAAAAAATGGCGGTTTTCGCATCCCACGCCGGACGACTTCGTCGCGTGCTTCTACGACGAGGTGAGCCCGGATGCGGCGCGCGAGCTGCACGCGGCGCTCTTCGAGCGAGGCGCGGTCGACTACGTCGTCGCGGACATGGGGTCGCGCGAGGTGACGTCGGCGGGCGGAATTTTCGACACGGAAGGAAAACGCGAAACGGTGAAGGCCGCCTCGCGGGGCAAGTACGAAGGTTGGGTGCTCGTCTCGAGACGCGGCCCGCTCCACCTCCCCGTCGACGTGGATCTCGTGCTCGCGAGCGGCGCGCGCGAGAGACGCCATTGGGACGGCGACGGCGATACGACACGCATCGTGTACGTGGGCTCCGATCCTCTCCGCTTCGCGATCATCGACCCCGATCAAAAAATCTTGCTCGACGAAAATCGCACGAACAATGACGGCGCCGTGAGCGGTCGACCCATTGGCGCCGTCGTCACACAAGCCATCGTTCCGCGAGCCTCGCGCACGCTCGAGCGGCTCTCGTACTACGCATCGCTCCTCTTGGAGCTCTTTGCACCATGAGCGAAGCAGCGAGAGCGCGAAAGCATCCGCGGGCGATCTTCATCACCTGGCTTTGGTTCGCGATTTGGGGCTTGATTTTGGCTTGGCCGGCCGCGGCGGCGGTGGGTCAGGAGTTTCGCGCGAACGCTGACGGAGACGCGCCCCTCTTTCGCGCCGGCGCGCTCGATCTGCTCGATTATTTGTGGCGCGCGCGCGGCGTCATCACGACCGAGACGGGTCACGTGATCGCGCTCGCCCCGATCGCTCTTCTCGGTGCGACGATCCCCCTCGCGATCTTGCTCGTGAGCCTCGCCGACAAAACGCGACTCGCAAAACCGACGCGCACCATCGGTGAGCTCGCGCTCTTCGAGATCGCCGCGTTCTTGATCCAAGCGATCGCGCTCTGGGCCGCGCTCGAGCTCGCGACCGCGACGTCGACGTCGCTCGCCGGGTCGCTCGGTGAGGTGCGTGCGGACATGTCGGGCGTCGCGGTCTTTGCGCTCGGGCTCGTGCTCGCCCTCTTCGTGTCGATCTACCGCGATCTCGCGTCCGCTGAGCTCGTGCGATCCGAGGGTTCGATCGGCGAAGCGCTCCGCATCGGAGGTCGTGCGCTCGTCGTGCGGCCATTCGCGCTGTCCTGGGCGTGGCTTTGGCGATCGGCGATCGGCATCTTGCTCGTCATCGCCGGAACATGGCTGTCGATGAAATTCAGCGAAAAATCCGGCCTATTTCTGATCGCTCTCGCGCTCGTGCACCAAGCGGCGGTGGCGTGGCGCGTCGCGTGGCGCGCGTCGTGGCTCGCCGCATCGATGCGCGACGTGATCGCAGAGAGTGCTTAAGCCGCCGACGACGCGGACGTGAGCGAGCGATAGAGCTGCTCGTAGCGACGCGCCGGGCGCTCCCATCCGAGATCGAGTCGCATGATTCTTCGCACGAGCGCCGGCCACGCCGGAAGATTGCGCGCGGCGATGCCACGGAGGAGCGCACCGGTGAGCGCGTCGCTCGTCGGCTCGCCGAACAAGAACCCGGTGCCGGTCTCGAGCTTCGCGTCCGCGTCGACGACGCTGTCGATGAGACCGCCGGTGGCATGAGCGACCGGCGCGGCGCCGTAACGTTGCGCGTAAAGCTGCACGAGACCGCACGGCTCGTAGCGACTCGGCACGGCGACGAGATCGGCGGCGCCGAAAATGCGATGCACGAGAGACTCGCTCGCGGCGCGAATGAATGCGACACGACCGTTCGACGACGATGCGAGCGCGTCGAGCCGTTCGCAGAGGGCATCGTCGCCGTCGCCGGCGATCACGAACGTTGCGTCGGAACCCCGTAAAACATCGGGGATCGACGCGATCAAGAGATCGATTCCTTTTTGATGCACGAGACGCGACACGCTCGCCACGATGGGGCCCGTGCGATCGACGGAGAGCCCGAGCTGCCTGAGAAGCGCGCCACGACATCGCGCTTTGTTCGCCGCGTCTTCCGCGTCGTAACGCGCGGCGAGATTCGAGTCGGTCGCCGGGTTCCACACCGAGTAGTCGACGCCGTTCATGATGCCGACGAGCGCAGTGCCGCGTCCTTGAAAGACGCCATGGAGCCCCGCCCCGCCGGCCTCGGTTTGAATCTCGCGCGCGTATGCGGGGCTCACGGTGGTGACGGCATCCGCGTCGAGCACGCCTTGCTTCAAGACGTTCAC
>JAICXU010000647.1 GCA_025934595.1 Polyangiaceae bacterium
AATCGCGACATCGCGCGCTGGGTGAAGAAACGCGAGCTCGTGGTGCGCGACGTGAACGTGTCGCGCGCGCTGCCTCAGATGAAGATGCGGCACATGACGGTGCTCGCGAAAGACGACGGCATCGTGCCCGCGGAGACCGCGCGCGACGTCTTCGACAGCGTCGGCGCGGACGTGAAGGAGCTCCTCGAGGTCGGCGGGAGCCCGCCGATGGCCCATGCCGATCTCTTTCTCGCGAACGGCGTCCAAGCGCGCGTCTTCGAGCCAGTCGCGCGGTTCTTGCGGGATTCTTCCTGAATTTTGCTTTACGCGGGCAAAATCTTTCGAGGGAAGAAAAGAGCGCCGACAGCGTAAATCAGCGCGAAAGAGGTACCCTTCGTGCGTCCTGCCCTTCTCTCGTTCGGCCTCGTGTTCGTCATCGCCATTTTCTTCGGAGCCGGCGCGGTCGCGTGCGGCGGCGTCAACCCCATCGACTATCCCGACGCAGGCGCGAGCGGCGATGGCAGCGATGCTGGTCGAAGAGGACACGACAGCGGCGCCGGCGAAGACGGCGGATGCACCGGTCTCGCCTGCCAGCAAACGGCCTGCGGCGACGGCGATCCGGCGACCGACACGACCGTCAGCGGCGTCGTCTATGCGCCGAACGGAACGACGCCTCTCTACAACGTCATCGTGTTCGTGCCGACGTCGACCGGGCCGCTCCCGCCGCTCTCGACCGATCTCACGTGCGATCAATGCGGCACCGTTCCCGGCAGCCCCGTGACGGTGACGACGACGGACGCGACCGGTCACTTCACGCTCTCTCACGTGCCGGCGGGAAATTCGATTCCGCTCGTCATGCAGCTCGGAAAATGGCGCCGCCAAGTCGTGCTGCGCACCGTCGCCAAGTGCACCGACAATCCCATCACCGACGCGAACGTCACACGGCTTCCGAAAAATCAGAGCGAAGGCGACATGCCGCACATCGCGATCGTCACGGGCCAGTGCGACACCGTCGCGTGTGAGCTGCCGAAGCTCGGCATCGACTCCAGCGAATACGGCACCGCCAGCGACATCGACACGAAGAAGATCATTTTCTACCAAGCCACGGGCTCGGGCGCACCGCCGGGCGCGGCCACTGCGCAATCGCTCTGGAGCGACGAGTCGCAGCTCAAAAAATTCGACGCCGTGGTCCTCGGCTGCAACTGCACGCAAGACGCGCTCTTGCCGGCGCGAGCGGACGCAGTCTACGAAGGTATGGCCGATTACATGGCGCAGGGCGGACGCGTGCTCTCGCTCGACTTCCAATATCCGTGGACCGAGTACGGACCGGCGCCGATGCCGAGCATCATGCAGGGCTTCGTCGGCGGCGCGCCCACGCTCGCCACGACGGGATACTCGATCGACGAAACGCATCCGAAAGGCAAAGCAGCCAAGGAATGGCTGATGGCGGCGGACCCGACGAAGACGTACGCGGGCGGTCAATTCAGCTTGTCACCTGCGTTCGGCAACTTCGGTCACGTCGATAGCTCGCTCGCGACGAGCTGGGTCACGAGCTCGGCGAACGACATCGTCATGAGCTACACGATGCCGCTGTCGAAGGACGCCGGGCAGCGCTGCGGCAAGATGACGTACTTCGATGGACACGTGGCGGATACGAGCGAGGTCGTCAACGCGAGCTTCCCGGTGGGATGCGACGCGACGTTCACGCAGCAATCGATGCTCTTCACGTTCTTCTTCATGGACATGTTTTCCTGCATCCAGGACGACACCGCCGCCCCGATCGTCCCGCACTGACGACGGCGCGCGCGATGCCCAAGGCAACGACTCGCGCCGAGCGACGACACGAGCGACGAGAAAGACGCTGCGCCGGCCATACGGAATGCGAGAAGCAAACCCCTCGATTTCGCGCTAGTTAAAGGGGTACGTTTCCCAGCATCGTGGAGGCTCGGCATGAAGCGACCTAGCTCGCTCGCATTGGTCATGGCGCTCGGCGCCTTCGGTCTCGTCGTCGGCGCATTTTCGTGCGGAGGCACGAACAGCGGCAGCGGCTTCGACGACGGCGACAACACCGACGGGGGCGGCCGCGGTGAAGGCGGCCCTGGATTCGGCGGTGACGGGGGGCGCAACGAAGCGGGCATCGACTGCAATGTTTCGGGCACGGTGAGCGGCACCGCGTACGCGCCGAACGGAACCCTGCCTCTCTACAACGTCATCGTGTATGCACCCACCGCCCCGCTCGATGCGCTCACCGACGGCGTCTCGTGTGACAAGTGCGGAAGCGTTTCGGGCAAGCCCGTCGCGACGACCGTGAGCGACGCGACCGGTCACTTTTCGCTTCAGGGAGTACCCGCGGGCGACAACGTTCCGATCGTGTTCCAAGTCGGAAAGTGGCGCCGCGAGGTCACGATCCCGCACGTAAAAGCGGGCTGCGCCGACAATCCGATCACGGATCCCAACCTCACGCGCTTGCCGAAAAATCACACCGAAGGCGACATTCCGCACATTGCGGTCACCACCGGCACGTGTGACAGCATCGCGTGCGTTCTCCCGAAAATGGGCGTCGACGCGAGCGAATACGGCGTGCAGTCCGACTACGCGAGCAAGCGGGTCATTTTCTATCAGGGCAGCGGTCCCACTATCAACAACGGTAGCCCGGCGATCACCCCCGCCGACAATCTCTGGGGGAGCGCCACCGAGCTCGCGAAGTACGACGTCGCGATTTTCTCGTGCGAGTGCGACGAGCACAACGAGACGAAGCCCGCCCCCGCCCAGCAGAACGTCTTGGACTACTTGAACAAAGGTGGCCGCACGTTCGGAACGGACTTCATGTACACGTGGATTCACCAGGGCATCAACAGCGACGCGCAAAGCGTACCGACCGCCCTGTCGCCGCTCTTGCAAGGATTCGTCGGCGGCGCACCGCCCGGCTCGAACGGCAACTACGACATCAACACGAGCTTTCCGAAGGGTGCGGCGCTCGATCAGTGGCTCCAAGCCGTCGGCGGCTCGGCGACGCCAGGCAAAGTCGCGCTCACGGCGGTATGGAGCAACTACAGCAACGTCGATCCTTCTCTCGGCCAAGAGTGGGTGCGAGGCATCA
>JAICXU010000011.1 GCA_025934595.1 Polyangiaceae bacterium
CGAGATCGAACGCGCGATCGAGGAGGCGCTCGCGGATCGGCGTGACGTCACGCGCTTCGTCGATGAGCCGTTTGTAGAGACGACCTTTTTTGCGCACGGCCTCGACGCGCTCGCCGAGGAGCATGTATCCGCGCATTTTTCCGTCTTACAGCCAAAGCTTGCGATACGAGAATTTGCCGTTTTATTCCGGGAAATCGACGATCGAGTCGGCGCCCTCGAGATCGATCTCGCCCGCGCCCGCGAAGTCGAGATCGTAGAGGCGCGTGGCCATGTAGTACGCGCCCGGCGTCCACTTCGCGTTCCCGCCGCGCGCGTTTTCGGCGGCGATGCGACCTTGCACGCGTGCGGGCTCCCACAATTGGAGAAGCTTGCCGTTCACCGCCGCGCAATCTCCGGCGGAGAAGACGTCCGGCACGGACGCGCGCATCTCGTCGTTCACGAGCACGCCGCCGTTCGGCGCGAGCTGGATGGGCGAGCCTCGTAGGAACTCGGTGTTGCAGATGACGCCGATCGCGATCGCGAGGAGCTCGCACGCGAGCCGCTGTCCCGATTTCAAAACCACGCCGGCGACGCGCCCGTCACGACCGGGAACCGCTTGCAGGATTTCATCGCCGGTGCGCACGTCGACGCCGCCGTGGCGAAGTCGCGCGGCAAGAAGGTCCGAAGCGACGGCATCCATGGTTCCCGGCAAAAATCGCCGCTCGCGGATCACCATGCCGACACGCACGCCGCGATGCGAGAGACCGTGCGCCCATTCGAGCGCGAGCGGCCCGCCTCCGACGACGACCGCGTTCTTCAAATTGCGCGCGCGGATCAAATCCATCACCGTGCGGACGTCTTGCAACGTTCGCATCGTCATGACGCCCGGCAAAAATCCGCCGTCGAACGGAGGAGGGCGGGCGCGCGAGCCCGACGCGATGAAAAGCGAATCGTACGGCAAGACGTGACCGGTCGTGAGCGTCACGCTCTTTCGAGCGACATCGACCGCGGCGACACGCGCGAGCAGACGCTGGATGCGAAGCTCGCCGTAAAATGTCGGCGGCACTGCCCACACTTGGTCTTCGCGGAGCTCGCCGAGCAAATAGTTCGTCAGCGACGCGCGAAAATACGCCGCGTTCGGATCGTCCGAGATGATCGTGATCGACGCGTTGCCATCGGCGAGCCGCAGCGCCTGCGCGGCAGTCGTGCCTGCCGCGCCGTCGCCGATGATGACGTACCGCTTTCCGCTCATCAGGGTGCCGATGATAGTCGAGGTTCATGTAGGATCGGGATCTCGAGCACCATGGCCGCGCGCATTTGCCCGAACTGCAAGAGACGCGTGGACGAGCGCGTTTCCAAGGGCCTCGCCGTGTGCCTGTCGTGTGGCGCCTCGCTCGATGCGCCGCCACGCGTTTCGCTTTCGAGCGCGCCCCCAGTGATGGGCCCGATGTCCGGCCCAATGTCCGGAGCGATGTCGGGTCGCGCGCCGGGACCGCCGTCTGCTTGCGGCGTCACTCCGACATATGGATCGCCGCAATTTACGCCCTATTCGATGCCCGCGTACGCGCCGCCGCCGCCACGGTTCGAGCCCAAAAAATCTTCAGGCGCGGGCACCGTTCTTCTCGTCCTCGTGATCGTCGGCGGCTTCGCGATGATCGCGGTCGGCGCCGTCGCGTTTTTTCTTTTGCGTACGGCGCCATCGAGCTCGAGCTCCGGAGCGGTGTCCACGTCGACGGTCACGATCGAGACTCCAGATACGACGAAGGCCGCGACGGCGGAAACGAATCCGAAAGAGCATCCGACCGCACATGCGAAGCCGCTGCCCATTCCTACCGGCACCTCGCATCCGACGGCGACGGCGAGCGCGGGCTTGCCACCCTTTCCGTTTTCGCTCGCGATCGAAAAAATGGACGAAGCGACGGCGTCGGCGGAGCGAGAGTGTGCGTTTTCGAGCGGCCCGTTCGGTACCACGGTCGTCGACGTGACGTTCGAGACCGACGGTCGTGTGGGCACGCTCTCGCGAAAGCCGATCGGCGGCACGCCCACGGGGAGCTGCATCACGGCGAAGTTTCTCGCCATTCACGTCGGCGCGTTCGAGGGCTCGGCGCGGACCTTTTCTCGCGTCGTCACGATCACCGCACCGGCCGGAACGCCGTCGGGCACGGCCACGGGTCGCACATCAGGTCGCGACGCCGGACGCTGAGCGCGGCCTCCGGCGAAGCGACACCGTCTTCGAGCGTGGTACTTTCGAGTCGTGGACCCGTCGCGACTGCTGCCTCTTTTTCTCGACCTTCACGACCGAGACGTGCTCGTCGTCGGCGCCGGGAACGTGGCGGCGCGGAAGGTTCGCGATTTCATCGAAGCGGGCGCGAAGGTCCGCGTCGTGGCGACGGCGGCCATTCCCGAGATCGAAGCACGCGCGAAAAACGGGGAAATTCGGCTCGATCTGCGATCGTTCGAAGATCGCGACGTCGACGATGCGTGGCTCGTCGTGTCCGCGACCGGAGCTCCGGACGTCGAGGCACGTGTTTACACCGCGGCCGAGCACCAGAAAAAATTCGTGATCGCGGTCGACGATCTCGCGAGTGGATCGGCGGCGTCGGGCGCCGTCATCCGCCGGCCGCCGTTCGTCGTCGCGATCTCCTCGTCGGCCGAGCTCCCCGCGATGACGCGTCTCCTGCGCGAGATCCTCGAGCGAGCGTTGCCGGAGGATCGCTGGATTCGCGAAGCCCGCGATCTGCGCGCGAAGTGGAAGCGACAGAAGACGCCGATGGCGTCGCGCTTCGAAGAGCTCGTGCGTGCGGTGTCGGATGCGCGATCCGATGCGCCACCGCCTCGCCGATGACGAGCAACGCCGGCGCCGGAAGATTCGCCGCGCGAACGAGCGGTGCCAGTGTGGATAGCGTCCCCTCGACGATTCGCTCCGTGGGCAACGTCGCGTGCGAGATCACGGCCGCCGGTGTGCTCGGCGCTCGACCTCTCGCGATCGCGGTCGCGAGCGTCTCCTCGAGCCGCGCCAATCCCATGTAGAATACAATCGTTCCGGACGCGGGAATCGCGGAAAATAGAGCCGAATCGCCTTCTTTCGTCGCGGCGTGAGCGGTGGCGAGCGTGACCGACGTCGATTCGCTTCGATACGTCAGCGGAAGCCGCGTGCTTGCCGCCGCACCGAGCGCCGCCGAAATTCCCGGCACCACTTCGAACGGAATCTCTGCATCGGCGAGCGCCTCCGCTTCTTCACCGCCGCGACCGAACACGTAGGGGTCGCCGCCTTTGAGCCTCACGACGTCGTGACCTTCGAGCGCGCGCGCGATCACGGCAGGATGCATCTTCGCGTCTTGCACTTGGCAATTCTTCGGTGACGGCAATGCGCGACGCCCCACGGAGAAGACCTCCGCGTCTCGAGGCACCAGCGCCAAGATCTCCGAAGACACGAGCTCGTCGTGCGCAACGACGCGCGCGTGCGTGAGCAACCGATGCGCCTTGACGGTCAAGAGATCCGGATTGCCGGGACCAGCACCGACCAAGAACACCGTGCCTGGCTTCGCTGCGATCTTCGCGTCGGAATCGATGCGTGCAAAATACACGGAATTGCGTCGTTGCGGTTTCATGCGTTTGCGGTCCCCCATCGCCGTGCAATTTCGCGATCGATCGGCGAAAAAAGCGCCAATTCACACACGCGCGCGAGAGCCACGACGGCGAGAACGACGGCGAGGACGAGCGCCGTGTCCCCCATGTCGCGCCCCGTTTCGAGCAGCTGACCGAGCCCGCCCGACACGAAGAGGAGCTCGCCCGCCATGAGCGACCGGAGCGCGAACGTCCAACCGAGCTTCGCGCCCGCCGAGATCCCCGGAACCGCTGCGGGCAAGGTCACGCGAAAGAGAAGAGTCGCTCCGCTCGCGCCCATCGTGCGCGCGGCGCGCTCGATCGACGGTGAGACGTGCGAGACGGCCGATTCGGTCGCGGTGGCGATCGGCAGGAGCGCGCCGAGCACGACGACGACTTGGATCGCGGTTTCGGTCAGGCCGAACCAGAGGATCGCGAGCGGCAGCCAGCAGATCGAAGGCACCGCGCCGAGCCCGAGCACGAGCGGTCCGATCGCGTTCTTCACGACGCGCGAGCGTGCGAGGAGCGCGCCGAGCGGAACGCCGGCCAAGAGCGCGATTGCGTAGCCCACGACGAGACGAGCCGCGCTCGTGCCGACGGCACGAAAGAGAACGCCGCTCTTCGCAGAAATCCAAATCGATTGCGCGACGTCGGCCGGCGAGGGGAGAAGAGGGCTGTCCGCGGCGCGTGCGGCGAGCCACCAGAGCGCGATGAGCACGATCGACCGTAAAAATGCGGTCTTGCCGCGATCGCGAAGGCTCGAAGCCGACTCAGACACGGCCTTCCTCCTCACGCGCGACCTTGTCGACCTCGCGCGCAATGGCGGCCCCGGCGCGAAGGGCGAGCTCGGCGACCTCCGCGTCGGCCGAATGACGCGGGCGAGGTAAGTCGACGGTGAGCACGTCCAAAATTCTTCCCGGTCGCGTGCCCATCAAGACGATGCGATCGGCGAGACGCACCGCTTCGATCACGCTGTGCGTGACGAACAGCATCGTCTTTCGCGTCGCCGAGTGAATGCGCTCGACCTCGGCGTGAAGCAGCTCGCGCGTCTGCGCATCGAGCGCGCCGAACGGCTCGTCGAGGAGAAGCACCGCCGGATCGTTCGCGAGCGCGCGCGCGATCGCTCCGCGTTGACGCATGCCGCCCGAGAGCTCGTGCGGGTGACGATCGCGGAAGTGCCACAAATGCACGAGCCGGAGGAGGCTTTCGACGCGTGCATTTCGCTCGTCCTCGGGCACTGCCGCGAGCTTCAGCGGAAACGCGACGTTCTCTTCGAGCGTGAGCCACGGAAAGAGCGCCGCATCTTGGAAGACGACGGCGCGATCGGGCCCCGGGCCGAGCACGTCTTCGGCGCCTGCGCGGACGCGACCGCTCGACGGCTTCACGAGACCGGCGACGACGTTCAGCAGCGTCGACTTTCCGCTGCCCGAAGGTCCCAAGAGACAGACGAGCTCGCCTTGATCGACCGTGAGCGAGATGTCTTCGAGGGCAAGCTGGCCGCCGCCGTTCTTCGATTGGAACACGCACGAGACGTGATCGAGAGAAATGGCGGGCCCCGCCGTCACGACTTTGGCGCCTTCGCGAGCGTGCGCATCGGCGTCGCCCAACGCACGCGATCCGGCGCCGAAAAGGCCATTCATGAAGCCGAACACACGTCTATTATAACATCGGTCGGATTCGGCACAAGCTCGTTCAGTGTCATGAAAACCGATGTTTGCCCGGACTTAAGGCTTGCATTCCGAAGGGCGAGCGTCCAGATTGAGTGAAAGTGACAACTACAGAAACGAATATTTCCAACAAAGTGAACGACGCTCCGCGGGCCGAGAAGACCCGTACCTTCATCGCTCCGCACGGCGGAACGCTCGTGAATCGCCTCGTCCAAGGCGGAGAAGCGGCGGATCTCCTCGGACGCGCCGCCTCGCTGCCGAAGATCGAGCTCGACGCGCGATCGGCGGCAGACGCCGAGCTGATTGCCACCGGCGCGTTCTCGCCCCTCACCGGTTTCGTGGGACGAGACGACTATCGATCGATCATCCGTGATTTGCGAACGGCATCCGGCGCGATCTTTTCGATACCGATCACGCTCGGTGTTCCCGCGTCCGATGCGACGAAGCTCGCGGTAGGAAAGGAGGCGGCGCTCACGGTGAACGGTGACGTCGTCGGCGTCATCGAAGTGAGCGAGCTCTATCCCTTCGAGCGCGAATTCGAGGCGAAGGAAGTCTACAAGACGACCGACGCCACGCATCCGGGCGTCGCGTATCTCTACGCGCACAAGGACGAGATCGCCGTCGCCGGCAAGATCACGCTCGCGAAGCGCACCATCCTGCGCAAGTTCCCCGCGCATCATCGCGACCCCGCGGAGCTCCGCGCGCTCATCGCCGACCGCGGTTGGAAGCGAACCGTCGCGTTCCAAACCCGCAATCCGATCCACCGCGCGCATGAATACCTTCTCCGCTCTGCGCTCGAGACGGTCGACGGGCTCGTGGTGCATCCGCTCGTCGGCGAAACGAAAGGCGACGACGTGCCCGCCGCCACGCGCGTGCGTTGCTACGAGACGCTGCTCGAGAAATATTTTCCGAAGGAGCGTGTCGTCTTGTCCGTGTTTCCGTTCGCGATGCGGTACGCGGGTCCGCGCGAGGCCGTGCTCCACGCGATCGCCCGACAAAACTACGGGTTTTCGCACTTCATCGTCGGCCGCGATCACGCCGGTGTCGGCAACTACTACGGCACGTACGACGCGCAAAAGCTGCTCGACGCGCAGCCGCATTCGGCAGGAGCTCTCGTCGATCCGAAAGGAGGCTCGCTCGCGATCACTCCGATCTTCTTCGAGCACAGCTTCTATTGCAAAGGATGCAACGCGGTCGCGTCCGCGAAGACGTGCCCGCACGACAAGACGAATCATCTCGTCTTGTCGGGAACGAAGGTGCGCGAGCTGCTCACGGCGGGAGAAGCGCCGCCGCCGGAGTATTCGCGTCCCGAGATTGCAGAGATTTTGATCGAGGCTTACCGGGCCTAGACGCGAGTCAGGTCTGCTCGCTCGGCGCCGCGCGCGCTTCACTCTCCATTCGATTCGAGGACAAACACCATGACGACGAAAAATCACGAGGCAGGTGCAGTTCTTTGGTTCACCGGGCTTTCGGGGGCGGGCAAGAGCACGCTCGCGGAGGCTCTCGTTCCGCGGCTCCGCGGCGCCGGGAAAAAAGTCGAGGTGCTCGACGGCGACGTCGTGCGCACGAATCTCTCGAAGGGCCTCGGATTCTCGCGCGAAGACCGCGACACCAACATCGCGCGCATCGCGTTCGTCGCGAATCTGCTCGCGCGAAACGGCGTCATCGTCCTCGTCGCGGCGATCTCGCCGTTCCGCAATGCACGAGACGACGCACGTGCGCTGATCGGGCAGAATTTCGTGGAGATCCACGTCGCACCGCCGCTCGAAGAATGCATCAAGCGCGACGTGAAGGGCCTCTACAAAAAGGCCATCGCGGGCGAGATCGCGCAATTCACGGGCGTGAGCGATCCGTACGAAGAGCCGCTCACTCCAGAAGTGAAGATCGACACGAGCCTCGTGTCGGTCGACGCGGGCGTCACGCAGATCGAAAACCAGCTTCGCGCGCTCGGCGTTCTCGCGTCGAACGGCGCGGGGGTCACGGCCTCACTTTAAGGAGAGCCCTCATGAGCGACGCCCCGTTTTTGCCGAAGTTTTCGAAATCGAGCGACATCGACGAGTTCGTCGGGAAGCTCGACGCATTCGAACGGGGCGAGCTCTCGAACGAGGCGTTTCGCGCGTTCCGTCTCACACGCGGCGTCTACGGCCAACGTCAAGACGGCGTGCAGATGCTTCGCGTGAAGGTGCCGCTCGGGCTGCTCGGCAAAGAGCAGCTCGACGCCTTCGCCGACGTCGCCGACACGTATGCGCGCGGACACGGTCACATCACCACGCGCCAGAATCTGCAGTTTCACTTCGTGCAAATGAGCGACGTCGAAGCGGCGATGCGGCGCTGCGACGAAGCGGGCCTCACGACGCGCGAGGCATGCGGTAACTCCGTTCGCAACGTG
The DNA here is from genome assembly GCA_025934595.1 of Polyangiaceae bacterium. Taxonomy (GTDB): domain Bacteria; phylum Myxococcota_A; class Polyangia; order Polyangiales; family Polyangiaceae; genus JAICXU01. The sequence goes on from JAICXU010000011.1 coordinate 7,642, forward strand.
ATCGCGTGCGAAAATGCGGAGATTTGTGACGGCGCGCCGTTCGACGTCACGCCTTACGCGGAGGCGCTCGTCCGTTATTTTTTGCGCCATCCTCTCGCGGCCACGCTGCCGCGCAAATTCAAGATCGCCTTCAGCGGCTGCGCCGACGACTGCGCGCGCGGAGCGATCAACGACCTCGGCTTCATCGCGCAGGTGAGAGACGGTCAAATCGGATTTCGCGTGATGTGCGCGGGCGGGCTCTCGAGCTCACCGCAGGCCGCGATCGTTCTCCACGACTTCGTTCCCGCTGCCGACGTCTCGCGCGTCGGCGAATCGATCTTGCGCCTGTTCGACGCGCTCGGGAACCGCACGAACAAGCAACGCGCGCGTTTGAAGTACGTGCTGCGAAAGCTCGGTGAAGAGCAGTTTCGTGCAAAATACACGGAAATCCGTGCCGCCGTCGACGCGGAGGCTCGCGCGGATCTCGTTCCGATCGACTCGCCGAAACGCGAGCCGGCGCCTCCCGTCGAATCGGCGTCGCGGGCGGACGGCTATCTCGCGTGGCGTGCGGACGCGGTCGTCCTCCAGAAGCAAGAGGGTTATGCGGCGGTCCACGTGCGGCTCGTGCTCGGCGACATCACGTCGTCGCAAATGCGCGGATTGGGCTCGATTCTCGGCAAATTCGGCGACGGCAGCGCGCGCATCACCGTCGATCAAAATATTTTGATCCCGTGGGTCCACGTGAAATCGCTACCTGCGATTCACGCCGAGCTCGCTCTGCTCGGCCTCGCGCAGCTCGGTCGCAACACGGCGAGCGACGTCGTGTCGTGCCCGGGAGCGTCGTCGTGCAATCTCGCCGTGACCTCGTCGCGCGCGCTGGCCACCGCCATCACCGATCGCCTCGCGCAAGCCGACGCCCTCGGTCTCGCCGGCGTGCATGACGCCACGATCAAGATCAGCGGCTGTCCTCACTCGTGCGGCCAGCACCACGTGGCCGACATCGGATGGCACGGCGGAGCGAAGCACGCGTTCGGAAAAGACGGACCTTCCGTTCCCACCTACCAACTTCATCTCGGCGGGGGCGTCGACGCGCGAGGCGCGCGCTTCGGACGACAAGTCGTGAAAATCACGGCGAGCCGCGTACCCGACGCCGTCGTCGCGCTCCTTCGTGTGTACCAAGCCGAGCGAAGCGAAGGCGAGAGCGTCGCCGCGTTCTTCGAGCGCGTCGATCCGAAGCTCGTCGTCGCCGCGCTCGGCGCGCTGCTGCGGCCGTACGAAGCGGGCGATGAGCGCGACATCGGCGAATCGACGGGATTTCTCGTGGAAACGCGCGACGGCGAGTGCGCCGCATGACGCTCTCCTCGCTCGAGCTCACGGGCGACGCACCGCTTCTCGCGCGGGAAAACGCGCGGCTCGAAATGCTCTCGCCGGAAGACCGGCTCGCGTTCGCGGTCGAAACATACGGCGACGAGCTCCTCCTCACGTCGTCGTTCGGCGCGGGCAGCGCCGTGCTCCTTCATTTGTGGAGCCGCTTCGCGAAGCATCTGCCCGTCGTTTTTCTCGACACGGGATTTCTGTTCGACGAGACGCACGCGTACAAGGATTTGCTCGCGGCCAAGCTCGGCTTGCACGTGCGCGTGCTGAGCCCCGAGCAACCCCGTGACGAGTTCATCGTGGAGTTCGGCGCGGACATCCAACGGAAGGATCCGGACTTTTGCTGCGCGCGCAACAAGGTCGCGCCGCTCGCGCCCGTGCTGAAGAACGCCGCGGCGTGGGTGTCGGGGCTCCGTCGCGATCAATCGGCGACCCGAAAAAACACGCCGATCTTGCTGCCGACATCCGATACGGACGGCAATCGCTACGTGAAGGTGCACCCGCTCGCGACGATGACGTCCGTTGAAGTTGCAGAATACATGCAATTGTACGAGCTCCCGGAACATCCGCTTCGCGCGAAGCGGTATCTGTCGATTGGATGTTGGCCATGCACGTCGCCGGTGGCGGATGGCGAAGACGAGCGCGCGGGACGCTGGGCCGGTCGCGGAAAAACGGAGTGTGGCTTGCACTCGCGGGCCCTCGCGTCGATCAAATGATGCGCTCGAAGATCTCGCGACGCGAAGCCGTCCTCGGTCTCGGCGCGCTGCTCGCGACCGGCGTCGGCGGATGCAAGCGAAGCGATGCGGGCGAGCCCGGCGTCGTGCGCCTCGGTTATCTCGCGAACGTCACCCACGCACCGGTGATTGCGGGCGTCGCGTCAGGTCGTATCGCACGCGCGATCGCGCCGCTGAAGCTCGAGACGCGCGTGTTTCGCGCGGGACCATCCGTCGTCGAAGCTCTCCTCTCTCGATCGATCGACATTGGAACGAGCGGACCTGCGCCCGTCGTGATCACGCAATCGCGGTACGGAGACGGCACGCTCGAAATCGAATCGGGCTGCGGATCCGGCGGCGCGTCGTTCGTGGTGCGAGCCGGCGCGAAGATCGAGCGCGCATCGGACCTGCGCGGCAAGTCGGTGGCTTCGCCGCAGATTGGCTGCACGCAGGACGTCTCGCTGCGAAAATATTTGAAGTCGGCGGGCCTCGACTCGATCGAAAATGGCGGTGACGTTCGCGTGTTCGCGTTCGCGCCCGCGACGATCTTGGCGGAGATGCGCCGCGGCGAGCTCGACGGGGCTTGGCTTCCGGAGCCTTGGGCCACGCGCGTCGTGCAGCTGCTCGGCGCGCGGCGCTTCGTGGACGAGCGCGATTTGTGGCCAGATCGCGAGTTCTCGGCCGCGCTCGTCGTGAGCCGACCGCAGTTTCGATCGGCACGGGAAGGGGATTTGTCGAAGGTCGTGGCCGCGATCCACGCCGAAATCGATCGGGCGGCCGCCGATCCCGCGGGCGCGAACGAAGAAACGTTCCGCGCGATCGATCAGCTGACGGGCGCGGGCCCGCGAAATATTTTCGACGACGCGTGCGCGTTCGTATCCTTCACGAAAGATCCCCTTCGCGAAGCCGTGCTCGCGTTCGCGGGAGACGCCTGCGCGCTCGGCCTCCTGCCGAAAGTGCCCGGGCCTTCGCTGTTCGCGTAAAGAGCGTGCCCGCGCCTACGGCACGTACACGCCGATGGGCCACAGATGGTAGTAGTCGTGCGTCGTCGGCGTGTCGCATCCACGCGGGCCGTCTCCTCCGAGCAAGCTGAAGATCGGAACGACGAAATAATTTCCGCTCTGCGCCGTCGCGGGCATGGTGACGGTGAGCGTTCCTTCGACGCCATTGTTGATCGCGACGATCCCGTCCGTGCCGCCGTCGGCGGCGACGCACGACAGCGTCCCGCGACCGATCGCCGAGCTGAGCACCAGCGCCGGGCACGCGGGTCCGCCGCACTGCGGCTGCCCGGTGGTGACGAGCGTGAAGACGCGCCAGTCCGCGATCGGTCCGGTCGACCAACCATGGAACGGAATGGTGATCGTCTGGCCCGGGCTCGCCGCATACCAATCTTGATCGACCGACACGTCGTAAAACGGCCCTTCTTCGTGCGGTACGCACGAGTCTCCGCCACCGCATCGCGCGATCGTGTCGTCGAAGACGCGTTGATAATAGAAACCGGCATCGGGCGCGGTGCTTTCGAACGTGCGCGTGCCGGCGCAGACGTCGGCGACCTCGTCTGGAATCTGCATGACGTCGAAGATCGATGCCTTCCACGGCTCCGAGGCCGGCGCCGGTCCCCATTGCAAACCGAAGCCCGTGAAGTTCGTCGCCGCTTCGATGATCTCGTGGCTCGTCGAGATCGTGAGCGTATCGAGCTCGCTCTCGCCCGGGAGCTGGAACGGCAAGCGTGCGATCACCGCAAAATCTCCCCGTAACGTGGCGCTCACGCGGGAGAGCTCACCATGGAATCCGTCGGCGCCGCCGAGGTCGGTGCCCGGAGGCATATAGAGGATATAGAGGAGGTTGCCTTCGGGCTGCGGCCCGTTCGCAGCGATGACGCCCGAGAGATATTGCGCGACTTGGGTTTGCGTCGTCATCGATGTCGTGATCGCCGCCGCGTCTTGCACGTGCATGCTCGCCACGGGCGGCTGCAAATCGTAGGGGGCGCCGACGGTTCGGAACCATTCGCTCTTCACGAGGGCGTCGCTGAACGCGTGAAGCTGCGGAGCGAGCGTTTCGTTTTGCGCGGTGACGGTGACGAGGGTCAGCGGCGATACGATGTCGGACGCCAATCCAGGCGGAGGCAGCGGCGGAATGGCGCGATGAGGCGCCGCGAAGCTTTCGTCGACGACGCCGGCCTCCGGATCGCAAACGAGGGCTGCATCCGCGCCGACGTCGAGTGACGCGTCGGATGCGTCGCCGCCGCCGGCATCGCCCGCCTCGCTCGCGTCGTCGCCGGTGCACGAAGCGACGGCGGCCGCCGCTGCGATGCACGTCAGCACGAAGAGGACGCGCGCGCCTCGCATGGTGGCGAGAGGATACTTCGCCGCTCCAACGTCATCAACGTCATCAACGTCGTCTCGAGAGCTCACGCGAAGCGCGTGCGATCGTGCGGCGCATCGAAATCGATCGTGGGACCGAGCGGCACGAGCCGTCGCGGGTTCACGTTTTCTTGGCTCCAGTAATAATGCGTCTTGATGTGATCGAATCGGACATTCCGTTTCACGTCGGGCCGCTGATAGACGTCGCGCAAAAATCCCCACAAGCTCGGCAAATCCTGGATGCGATGCACGTTGCACTTGAAGTGCGCGTAGTAGACGACGTCGAAACGAATGAGCGTCGTGAAGAGCGCGATGTCCGCTTCGGTGAAGACATTTCCGCACGTGAAACGCTGCCCGCTCAGGATTTTCTCCCATTTCCCGAGCTCCGCGAACAAAGTCCGGCACGCGTCCTCGTACGCTTCCTGCGTCGCCGCGAAGCCGGCGCGATACACGCCGTTGTTGATCGGCGCATAGATCGCATCCAGCACTTCGTCGATCTTCGCGCGGAGATCCGGCGGCGCGAGCGTCACCGAATTTTTCGCGAACGCATTCATCTCGACATCGAGCATGCGCATCACCTCGCGCGATTCGTTGTTCACGATCGTCGCATTCTTGGTGTCCCAGAGGACGGGCACCGTGACGCTGCCCGTGTAGCGAGGATTCGCGCGCAAATAAATCTCACGAAGGTATTTCGCGCCGAAGACGGGATCCGGATCGCTGTCGGCGAATGGCCAGCCGTCCTCGCCCATGTGCGGATCGACGACGGTCATCGTCACCGCGTCTTCGAGGCCGCGCAGCGCGCGCGTCAGGATCGTGCGATGGGCCCACGGACAGGCGTGCGAGACATAGAGGTGATAGCGACCGGCTTCGGCAGGAAATTCACCGCCTTTTTCCGCGGAAATCTTCGATCTAAATTGCGTGGTCGTTCGCTCGAACGTGCCCTTTGCGTTTGGCTTTTGCCAACCGGATTCCCATTTGCCGTCGACGAGGCGTCCCATTCCCCCGCATCCTCGCACGTCCAGGGAGAGATTGATGTGGCCTCGCGTATGAGCTAGCCACGAGCCATGACTCCTCTTGATTCGCCGCCCGCGTCGCGCCGACCGGAAGAATCGCCGCCATCGAGCTCGGACGTTCTCGCGCAAGCGGCGCAAAATCGGCAGACGCGCACGCGCATCGTCGTCGCGCTCGTCGGTGCCGTCGTCGTCGCGGGCGGAGTCGGCGTCGCGGTGATGACGACGCGCGGCGCGCAAGCGGCGACACAAAAAGCGTGGAACGATCTCAGCGCGTGCACGCTCGGCGGTCCGCTCGCTGCGAACGAGCGTGCGAGCAGCCGTGCCCGTGCCATTCAGCTCGTCGTGCTCGGCATTCCGGAAGAAAAGCGCGTGAGCACGAACGACGTCGGTTGGCCGGGACGCTGCGCCGGCTATGCGAGCGCGGTCGCCGAAGCTCTCCAACAAAACGACGACAAGCAGCCGCTCCTTGCATCGGCGACGAAGCTCGCGGACGCGCTCAAAGTCGGGCCGTCGAATCCGACGCTCGGCTCGGCGCTCGACGACGCGTGGCGCGACGCGGACAAGATGAAGCTCGTCGCGCAGCCGGGATCGGCAGTGACGGCGCCGCCGAAACCTGCGCATGCGATCGCCGTCGATTCGCTTCCTCTGGGATCGAAGCTGCTTTCACAAGGCTTCTCGCTCTCGAGCCTGCACACCGAATTTTCAGCGGGACAGACGCTTCGATTCTTGATCGACGAAAAGGACACGAAAGAGGGCCCGACGCTGTGCGAAATGGCGCCGAAGGAAAAGTCGCTGCGCTGCAAAGCGATTCCGGCGCCGGCCGCGAAGATGAGCCCCGCGCTGAGGCTCTGGGGAACTACCGAGGAGGGCGCCGCTCCCCTCGTGTTCGTCGGCGATCACGGTCGCGACGGCATCTATCGATCCGATACGGGCGCGCTCGTCGAGAACAAGCTCACCTACGGCGCCTACGGAATTCACGCGCGAAAAGACGGCTCCTACGCGATGCTCATTTGGAAAGAGCCAGCGCCGGAGACGAAGCTCGAGACGGTGAGCGCGGGCGGCAAGCGCACCGACATCGGTCTCTTCGACCGCGAAAAAACCGGCAATCCTTATTACAACTCCGGTCTCTTCTGGAATTTCGTCGTCAACAAAGCGTATGCGCCTGGCGAAGACGGCCTCCGCCTTTTCGTTCGCACACTCAGCGACGATGGATCGATCTCGCCGCCCGTGGACGTCGGCGAGGTCGGCCAGCCTTCGCTCGTCGAAGGCGGTGACGAGCCTCCGCACATTCGCGCATGCCGAAGCGCGGACACGAGCGTGATTCGCGTGAAGGGCGAGAGCGCCGAGTACCTCTCGTTTTTTGCCGGCGGAAAATGGACGCAGCCCGTCGAGGCCGACACGATGGGCGGCGATCTCGCGTGTCGCGGAAACGAAGCGCTCCTCACGGGCGTCGATATCGAGACCGAAAAGAGGGGCGAGGTCTTCCGAACGCGATGCGACGTCACGTCGTGCAAGTCCGACGTCGTGAAGCTCGCCGATCTCTTCGCCCACAACGACGACATGTGGCCCGCGAGCGTCAACGCGATCTACGCCGCGGACGTCGCCGGCAAGGTCGCCGTGATTTGGCAGACGCAGCTCGGCGGCGTTCGCCTTCGCGTCGCGCCCGCGGATCAGCTCGCGAAAACCGATGACGTCGTCGTGTTCGACGATCGCATGCAAGACGGCATTTTGAAGCCTGAATCCACGCTTCTCGGGATGAACCTTCTGACGCAAGGAGACACGACGCTCCTCTTCTTGCGAACTGTTCCCGGAGTCTTCGTATTCCGCATCGAAGAGAGCGGCGGCATCACGCCGGTGCCGATCGGCACGTGACAGGACGCGCACAAGCCTGTGCGCTATCACACGCGTCGTGGTTAGAATCGGAGCATGAGCGGCTCCGACCCCTACGTTCCGCTTCCCAGGAAGGCGCCGTTTTTTGCGCTTCTCGCCGTCGCGCTCGTGCTCATCGCGGGCATCGTCGGCGTGTTCGCGGCGCATGCGTTTCACGAGCCGGTGCCGCCTCCCGCGAGCAGCGTCGAGGTGAAGTCGTCGCCCACGTTGCTCCTCGCCGTGCGAGACCTCGCGCGTCTCGAGACGAACGAGATGCATTTCGAAAAAGTGATCGACCTCACCGACAAGCAGAGTCGCTTCTTCGGTTTGGTCGACGCCACGGACGCGATCCTCCTCGTGGCGACCGGCGACGTCACGATGGGCGTCGATCTCGCGAAGGTCGGTGACTCCGACATCCATTTCGATCCCGTCACGCATTCGGCGACGATGACGTTGCCGGCGCCGGAGATCTTTTCGACGACCCTCGACGAGAAGAAGACCTACGTGTACACGCGGTCGACGAGCACGCTCGCCGAGCGCAACGACCAGCTCGAGACGCGTGCGCGGCAAGAAGCGGTCAGTGCCATCGCGGACGCGGCGAAGACCGACGAGGCGACGAATCAAGCCAAAAAACAGGCTGAACGTGAGCTGCGCGCGCTTGCGACCGCGCTCGGCGCAAAAGACGTGACGTTCGTCTGGAAGTAGATCGTCAGCCGGCGAGGTGCTTGCGCTTCACCATCTCGACGAGCGTCGTACGATTGATGCCGAGGAGCTGCGCCGCGCGATTCTTGTTCCACCCGGTGCGATCGAGCGCCTGACGAATCAGCGCGTTCTCGTACTCCTCCATCGCGGAGCGAAGATCGATGCCGTCGTTCGGCAAGCTTTGCACGGCGGGCGCAACCTTCATCACCGAGCTCACGGGAGCGGGCGGAAGCGCCACGATGACCTCCGACG
>JAICXU010000985.1 GCA_025934595.1 Polyangiaceae bacterium
CCGAACATCGTGCGGCGCGAGCAGATGACGTCGATCTGGATTCGCCCCGTGAAGCCGAAGAACGGAATCTTCGCGCTGCGGGCGGCCCTCAGCGTCTATTCGCATTTGCTCGCCACGGGAATTTCGAAGAGCGAGATCGAGCGCTTTCGCGAATTTCTCACCCGTTACGTCGGGCTCGAGCAGCAAACGGAAAATCGGAGGCTCGGCTACGCGATGGATGACGTCGCGTACGACCTGAAAAAACCCTATCTCGAGACCATGCGTGCAGGATGGGCGGCGCTCGACGAGGCATCGCTCAAGGCCGCCGCGGACCGATGGCTCACGACGAAGGACATTTCGATCGCGATCGTCGCGAAGGACGGCGAAGCGCTCGCGGCCGCGCTCGAGAAGGGCGATCCGTCGCCGCCCGCGTACGACACGCCGAAGCCGGCGAGCGTCACCAGCGAGGACGCGGCGTTCGAAAAGTACGCGCTCGGCATCGACGCGAAGAACGTGCGCGTCGTTCCGGTCGGAGAGATGTTCAAATAGGAGAGCGGTCGGGGACGTAGCGAACGGCGCCTTTTTCTTCGCGATGAATTTCGCCGTGGCGCTTCGTGAACATGACGAGGCGTTGCTCACCGTTCGGCGGGCCGACCGGCGCGACGAGCACGCCGCCTTCGCCGAGCGCGGCGAGCCACGCCTGCGGAACGTTCGTCACTGCGAACGTCACCGACACGCGCGTTGCCCCGCCCCAAAACGATTCGCTGCCGTGCGCATCGAGCCATCGCACGCGAACGTTCGCGTGATGCGCGAGGAGCTCGGTGGCGCGATTCGACAGCTCTTCGTCGACCTCGAACGTGTCCACGCGTCCTGTTTCACCGACGACGTGCGCCGCGAGCGCAGCGCCGTAACCGGATCCGCTGCCGAGCTCGACGAACGCGTCGCCCGCCTTCAGGCCGAGCACGCGAAATGAAAGCAGGTACGCGTGCGGGGCGCTGATCGTAGCGTCGCCGCGATCGTCGAGCACGAGCGGCACGTCTTCGATCGATCGCGCCAGATCTTGAGGCCGCACGAAGCGCTCGCGTGGAACGTCGACGAGCGCGGCGAGGTGCGCGCGATCGAACGGACCGAGCGCCGCGTCGATCTGCCGCGCCATCGCACCACGTTTCTCGCGCGCCATCGCCGAAAATTCGGGGCTGATGATGGTCGCTCTTTCTTCGAGCGAGCCTGGCGTGCGAGATTCGTGCATCGCGCGAAATGATACACGCCGAGACCAGCACCCGCGAGCCGTCGACGCTCACCCGCGTGAGACACACCGCGTGGGCCGTGCTCCACGCGCTGCGTGAGCACGATGCGTTCAGCGCGGCGGGAGCGATGGCGTTCCAGTTTTTCTTGAGCCTGATCCCGCTGCTCGTGCTCGCAGGCTTCGTCGTGGGTCGTCTCGTGCGAGTTCGCGGCGTCGATCCCGTGATGGCGCCCGTGCTCGATCTGTTGCCCGACGCCGCGTCGGAGCTCGTGCGAAGGGAATTGGAAGGCATGGCCGGCGCAGGATCGGCGCCCGTCGCGCCGCTCAGCGTGCTCGGATTTTTGCTCGTGGCCTCGAACGGAACGCACGCGATGATGAACGTGTTCGAGCGCGCGTTCGGCGCGCATCGCCGTCCGTGGTGGAAAAAAAGGCTGATCGCGTCGGCGTGGCTCCTCGGCGTGGTCGGGACGCTTTCGTTTGCGACCTGGGGATTGTCGAAGCTCGATCGTTCGCTGCACGCCCGCGAGGTCGCGGTCGCATCGCCGGCCGCCTCACCGTCGCCGTCCGAACGCGCGAGCGCAGAGCGCGCAGCGGCCGAGCACGCGTCGACGGAGCACGCGTCGACGGGGCATGCACCAGGTCGAGCCGCGCCGTCTCCACATCCAACCGCGCATCACGCGACGACGGTCACGCCGGCTCCGACG
>JAICXU010000569.1 GCA_025934595.1 Polyangiaceae bacterium
ACGCACGGCTCCCCCGAGATCGCTCGCACCGTCGGGCTCGACGCCCGCGAGAAATGAATCCGCGTCGTGGGCCGATGACGATCCCGCCGCGACGAGCCCGCCTGGCATCGCTTTGCACGTCGTGTCGCACGCGAGGATCGCGACCCGATCGCGTCGATCCATCTCCTGCACGATTTGCACGGCGAGCCTGCGCGCGCGCTGGAAACGCTCGCCGAACATGGAGCGACCGGAATCCACCGCGATGACGACATCGTGCGGCTCTGCGTCGCTCCAACCGGACAATTTCGGACGAAATGCGAGCGCCACGAAATTCTTCGTCGGAGGCGGCGTGGCAAAGCCCGCTTTGATCGCCGCTTGCGAAAAAATCGGCGTCGCGTCTTTCTGCGACGAATCGACGAAGCCCCACGCCGTGACGTCGGTCGAGCGATCGTCGAGCGCATATTCGACGGTGAGATCGCCCGACGGCACGAAGCTCTGCGCCGACATCGTGAAGCGATCCGCTTTGCCTTCGCTCGTCGTCTTCGCGAGCTCGTAGCCGCGAATCTTCACGCCCGTTTTGGGATCTTGTCCGACGACCTGCACGTCGGCGTCGAACGATCCGATCGTGAGAGCCGCTGCATCCGGAAGCGGATACGTGTAGCGGCGGAGACCGGCGACGGGCTGGACGGTCTCCGTGTACGCGAGCACGACGCGACGCGATCCGTGCTTCGGAATCGGAAAAATGCGGAGCTCGAAGCGACCGCCGCGTTGCCACTCGAGGAGCGCCGGATCACGCCAGGGTCCCGGCACCCAGATGATCTCTTCCTTCGGCTTCGGTTGATCCGGCGTCGCGTTGTGGATCGCGCCGCGGAAAATCGCTTCGCCTTTTTGCGTGTCGACGAACGATCCGTCGATCAGCTGTCCTTTTTCTTCCAATGCGAGCCGCTCGATCTGCGCGCCCGGCGGCAATGGAAAGCGATAGATGCCTTCGAGATCGTCGTTCGTGTCGTTCGTGAACGTCTCGTCGATCTCGGTGCGCGCGACGTTGCCGGCGATGCGGATCTTCGCGCCGTGATGGGCGATTGCGAGCGCGTGGTCTTTTTCGTCGGTTTTTCCCGGCCGGCGTGCGCGAAGCTCGCCGAGCCCGCTCACGGGAAGATCCGTGTCTTCGTTGTGGACTCCAGAGAGACCGAGCCTCTCGCCGAACGCTAGACGCTGCGCGAGATCGTTCACGGGCGCGACCGTGAGCTGCGCGCCACGTGCGGCGATGCCTTCTTCGCCGGCCCCGATTTGCACCGTGCCGCCGTTGTCCTTGAGCTCTACGCTTCCACGCAAGACCTCGACGCTCGTGCGATCGGCTTCCGAGGTGAGCGCGAGCTTCGTGCCGAGCACGGCCACGTCACCGTTCGGCGTGGCGATCTTCGCGGGGCTCGCGCCTTCGAGATGCGCGACGTCGGCGATGATTTGGCCGTCCTCGAGCTTCAGTGTGCGCGCGCCGGGCTCGATGAGGATGCGCGTGCCGCGGTCGATCGCGATGCTCGTGCCGTCGTCGAACGCAATTCGCGCGCGCGTGCGCGTGTCGGTTCGGATCTCGGTGCCTTCGCCGATTTCGGATCCTTCCGCGGCCGTGCTCGTTCCCTTCGCCGTCGTGAGCGTGATGCCGCCGCTCGCATCCGGCGTCGCGCCGGGCGCGCGTGCGACGAGCGCGATCTTTCCGTGCCACGCGGCGTTCGGATTCACCGTACCGACGCGACCAGCGACGCGATAGCCGATCGCGACCGACGCGCCGATCGAGAGCACGCTCACCGCGCCGAGGCGCAGCCACTTCTTTCGACGCACGGACGCTTCGAGCGCGATCTCGCGCGCGCGTTCCGCCGCTTTTCGGGCAAACGAAGGCCTTTGATCGTCCACGAGTCCATGAGACGCCCCGAACGCCCGAAAGTTTTCGAAAAAGCGTCGGGCCGCGCAGGTTTGCGCGCGTCCTGACTAATTCAGCGTTTTTCGCGAGAGCATCGTCGATGCTTCGAGCATCGCCGATTTGATCTGCTCTTGGACGACTTCGGGTGAGGACCCTTCGTCGACCACGATGCCCAGCTCGCCACGGCTGTCGCGGAAAAGACCGCCCGCTACCGCGCTCGAGTCTTGGCCTAGCCGGACCGATTGGACCGGTAGCGCATACACCTTCGCACCTGTCGGCGTACTCACGACGACCTGCACGAAGCCGATTAGCTTCCCCTGCTTTGCCGTGTCGAATGTGCCGAAACCCATGGTGAACTCCCAAGCAAAAATCTAACCATTCCACCCCCCCGGGCAAGCTTGTGGCGGCTTTCCCGCACGCCCGGCATGGCTTCTCTCGGCAGTGGTCGGCCGTGTATGCTCGCGGCCCAACTACGCCAGTAGCACCGAAAAACCACGCAAAGAGCGAGCGGAGAAAAACATGCAGATTGCACTCATCGGCCTCGGAAAAATGGGCGGCAACATGGTGAAGCGCCTCCTCGGTGGAGGGCACAAAGTCGTCGCTTACGACCGGGATTCCGCGGCGGTGGAAAAGCTCGTGAAGGAAGGCGCCACCGGAGCGAGCTCGCTCCAGGATCTCGTGGCAAAAATGTCAGCCCCGCGCGCTGTGTGGGTCATGGTGCCGTCGGGCGGGCCGACCGAGGCGACGATTAGCGAGCTCGCGAAGCTCATGTCGCCGAACGACATCATCATCGACGGCGGCAACTCGAACTTCCGCGATTCGATTCGCCACGCGAAAGAGCTCGCGGAAAAAAATCTCCGCTTCATCGACGTCGGAACGTCGGGCGGAATCTGGGGTCTCGCGAACGGCTACTGCATGATGGTCGGCGGCGACGAGTCGGCGTACAAGCACATCGAGCCCGCTCTGAAGACGCTCGCACCGCACACGCCCGCCCAGGGCGATCAGCCGGAAAAATACGGCGTTTCGTATTTCGGGAAAGCGGGCGCCGGACACTTCGTGAAGATGGTCCACAACGGCGTCGAGTACGCGATGATGCAAGCGTACGCAGAAGGCTTCGAGCTCCTCAAGGCGAGCGAGTACGGGCTCGACCTCTATCAGATCACCAAAGTGTGGAATCAAGCGAGCGTCGTGCGCTCGTGGCTGCTCGAGCTCGCCGAGGACGCGTTCAAGAAAGATCCGAATCTCGATCAGCTGAAAGCCTACGTCGACGACTCGGGCGAAGGTCGATGGACGGTGAACGAGTGCGTCGCCCACGCGGTGCCTGCGCCCACGATCGCGGCGGCGCTCTTCGCGCGTTTCGTGTCGCGTCAGGACAATTCGTTCGCGATGCGCGTGCTCGCTGCGCTTCGCAACGAGTTCGGCGGACACGCCGTCAAGAAGGCCTGATTTCAGCCCATTCGGAGAAACCTCTCATGAGCGCGAATCCTCTTCGCAGCGGGCTCGTCGACGACCGCACCGGCGACGCCTGCGCCGTCGTCATCTTCGGTGCGTCGGGCGATCTCACGAAGCGCAAGCTGATGCCGGCCCTCTACAACCTGGGGGTCGGCCGCTTTTTGCCGGGC
>JAICXU010000279.1 GCA_025934595.1 Polyangiaceae bacterium
CGTGCATCTGCGGCGCGCCGCTTCTTCCCGCGGCGTCCAATCACGAAATGGCATGCCCGCGCTGCAAGAGCGCGCTCGAAAAATCCGTGCTCGACGAGAACACGATCGCGCACCGTTGCCCGCGCTGTCTCGGCAGCTTCTTCGACATCCAAGATTGGACCGTCGTCATCGATCGCACCGTCGTCGGCAAGCCGCTCCCCGTCGGCGGCTTCGTGCCGCTCCCGCCCGGTCGCGAGCTCCCTTCCGAGAAGCTCATGGAAGGCGCGGCATGTCCGCGGTGCCGCGAGCCGATGGAGCGAATCACGTTCGCCACGAGGTCGCGTGTCGTCGTCGACGTGTGCGCGAATCACGGAATGTGGCTCGACGCCGGCGAGCTCGTCGCGCTCTGCGCATTCATGAAGCCCGCGGCCGTTTCGCGCGCGCAAGATCAGTTGTACGAAGAAGAAGTCACCTCGCAACTGCCCAGCAAATCCCCGAGATCGCGATGACGGCACGACTCACGAAAATCTTCGACGACGCGCACGCCTCGAAAAAATCGGTGCTCGTCGCATACGTGTGCGTCGGCGATCCGAGCGTCGAGGCTTCCGTGAAAATCGCGCTCGCTTGCGTGTAAGCCGGCGCCGACGTGCTCGAGCTCGGGGTGCCGTTCAGCGATCCCACCGCCGACGGCCCGGCGATCGCGCGAGCGAGCCAACGCGCCATCCAAGCCGGCGGCGGTCTCGACGCGACCTTGCGAGCCGCGAAAGAAATTCGTGCGCAGTCGGCCGCGCCGATCATCCTCTTCGGTTATTACAATCCGATCCTCGTTCGCGGCGAAGCCAAGACCGTCGACGATGCGGCCGCTTCCGGCGTCGACGGTCTTCTCGTCGTCGACCTTCCGCTCGACGAAGGCGTCGAGCTTCGCACGCGCGCCGCGACGCACGACATGCCGATCATCCCGCTCGTCACGCCGGCCACGCTGCCTTCGCGTCTCGATCAGATCCGCGCGCTCGATCGAAAAAAAATCGGCTTCGTTTATTACGTCTCGGTCACGGGAGTCACCGGAGCCGCGAACGCAAACCTAAACAAGGCGGCGACCGCCGCGGCTGCCGTGCGCGCCGCCGTGAACGCTCCCGTCGTGATCGGCTTCGGCGTCGATGGGCCCGAAAAAGCCAGGGCGGCGGCGACGGGCGCCGATGGCGTCGTCATCGGTACCGCCATCGTGCGGCGCGTCGAAAACGCGGACTCGCTCGACGACGGGATCGCCGAAGTTTCGTCGTTCCTCGGCGAGATTCGGGGCGCGCTCGGCCCCAACGGCTGATACGCTGTTCTCAGGAGGCGCGGCAAGTCTGCGCGCTAGGAGTCATGCGGTTTCTGTGCATTTCCGACGTTCACGGTGATCTCGACGCGCTCGCGGCCGTTCTCGCGACGGCGGAGCGACGGAGCTTCCAGAAATTGCTAGTGGCGGGCGACATCGTGTTTCCCGGCGCGCATCCGCTCGAAACGTGGCGGCGTCTCGCTTCGGCAGGCGCGGTTCTCGTGCAAGGCGTCTCCGACAAAGCCCTCGCCCTGCTCGATCCCGACGAATTGACGCCGTCGAGCCCGCACGAAGAAAAAATGCTCGAGCGCATGATCGCGGTCCGCGAGGAGCTCGGCGAATTGATCTTGGAGCGCCTGAAAAAGCTCCCTACCACGGCGCGCTTTCCGCTCGAAGACGGCGGCGAGCTGCTGCTCGTGCACGGGTCGCCCGCCGATCCCGCGGAAGCCATCACACACGACATGGATGACGACGAGGTCAACGCTCTTCTCGGCGACGATCCCGCGGACGTCATCGTGTGCGGCATGAGCCACGTTCCGTTCGATCGCATGGTCGGCGGCGTGCGCATCGTCAACGTCGGAAGCGTCGGCGAGGCTCCCGGCGCAGGCCCGCGCGTCGCCCACGCGACGTGGATCGAATCGACTCCCGGCGGCGTCACCGTCGAGCCGATCACGGTTCCATTGGAAACGCCCGCGCGGCGCGCGTCCTAAAACACCTTATTTTCTCGGCATTCGCAGCGTCGGCGGATCCGCGTCGTGCATGAGCGCGCCAGCTGGACGCGCGTCCTGCGTGGTGAGCCATGCGCGCAGCGGCTGCCAATAGTGGTCGTGCCATCCCGAGTGATAAAACTCGACGCGCTTCTCCGGGAGTTGCGTGTGTCGAAGCCGCAGCTTCGTGCCCCCGCTCTCGGGTGTGAGATCGATCTCGAGGGTGGAGTCCGGATACTCGGGCGGAAAATCGCTCGCTCGCCACGATTGCACGATTTTTTCTCCGGGAACGAGCTCGAGATTTTTTCCGCGGATGTAGCCGTCCCACGCCTCGAATGCGCCGCCCTTCTTCGCGGCCACTTTCGCCGCCGCGCCCGTGAAGGCCGCGTGCAGCTTGCCATCCATCAGCGCCTCGTAGACGATCGCAGGCGAAGCCGAGAAATGCTCCACCTGCTCGATCGCCCCGAAAACCAGACCCAAGAGCGACGGCTTTTTCGCAGTCGCGCGCTTCTTCGTCGCGAGCCTTCGCGCGCCAGCTTTCGCGCGACCGGATTTCTTCGAAGCGGCCTTCTTCGAAGCGGCCTTCTTCGAGACCGGCTTCTTTCGAGCGGGCTTCTTTTTCGAGGCGGCGCGCGTCTTGGCTTTGGGCATGGATTCCGAGCGTACCTTCTTCGCCGAAGATTTGGTGTCCTTCACGTGGGCCAGGCACGATCTCTTTCGTGAACGCGCACGCGCTCGGCGCTCCGAAGCCCGGACTCGCGAAGACGCGTGGCGATCGCGCCATTTTCGTGCGGAGCGCAACGCTCGTTCGCGGCTCGGCGGCGCGCTGGAAGGAGCTGCTCGATTCGGCCGACGTCGTCAGCGAAGGCGAAGAGCGCACGGACCGCGATGGCCCGCAATGGTTGGGATCCTCGTCGCTGATCGTCGTGCTCGCGCATTCGGGCGAAAAAGAGCGGGAATTTCTCGCCTCTCTCGCGGTGCGCGATCCGCACGTTCGCCTTCTTGCCACGCGAATCGCGCGCCGCGAGGCATCCGCGCGGGCTTCGGCGCCGCTCGGTCGCGCGAGCTGCGAGGTTCGTGCCGCCGCCGATCCCCGAGGGCTGAGGATTGACGTCGACTTGCAGGCGCCCTTGATAGTAGGTGCTCGGCGAGGGGCTCGTGCAGGCCGCCCCAAGCCCAGCGCGACATGACCCGAACCACGCACGAACCGCCCCATCCCCCCAAGCGGGGCTCGAAGAAAAAGAAGAAGAACGGCTCGAACGTCATTCACGTCGCGTTCGGCAACGGCGGCGGCCGCCTGAAAGCACCGCCGCCGACCGAGAGCACGTCGAATCTTCATCCGCCGCCCGCGAACACGCGCGTCGAGGAGCCGGTCACCGATCTCTTCTCGAAACGCGAAGTGTCGAAGCTGCTCGGAATGACCGAGGGACGCCTGCGCGTGCTCGACAAGAACGAGATCGTCTCGCCGAGCGGCGAGCGAAGCGGAAAGCGCGCCTACACGTTCCAAGATCTCATCGCGCTCCGCGCCACGTTGATGCTCGCGAAGGACGTCGGCATTCGCGACGTGCAAAAGGCCATCGGCGCGCTCCGCCGCACGCTTCCGCGCGTCGCGCGTCCGCTGCAAGAATTGAAGATCGTGAGCGACGGCCGCCGTGTCGTGGTGCGCGCGCCGGGCGGAGCATTCGAGCCGCTCACGGGCCAGCTCGTGCTCGATTTCAGCGTCGATACGCTGCGAAGCGACGTGGTGCGCGTCCTCCGTCCGGGCTCCGCCGCGGGCCGCGCGAAGACCGCGTACGAGCTCTACACGCGCGCGAGCGCGCTCGACGAAGATCCCGCGACGTACGACGAGGCCGAGGCTCTCTACGTGCGCGCGTTGCAGCTCGATCCCGAGCTCGCGATCGCCTACACGAATCTCGGCAACATTCGCTTTCGCCGCGGCGACGAAAAAGGGGCCGAAGAGCTCTATCGCCGCGCGCTCGGCTTGGACGATCGCCAGCCCGAGGCGCACTACAATCTCGGCTACGTGATGCTCGAACGCGGAAATCCGACTGACGCCGCGAAATATTTCGAGCACGCCCTCGAGCGCGATCCCCGATTTTCGGACGCGCATTTCAATCTGGCGATGGCGCTCGAGCAGCTCGGCGACGGAGCCCGCGCGAAGACGCATTGGAAAAAATATCTGGATCTCGAGCCGTCGGGAACGTGGGCCGACATCGCCCGTCAGCATTTGTAATCGACTATCTCGCGTAGAACGACTTCACGTTCTCGACGACGTACGACACCTTCTCTTCGGTCATGCCCCAATAGAGCGGCAGCGCGATGCGCGTCTCCGCGGCATCGACCGCGTGGGGTGTCGGAAAGGAGACGGCGGAAGAAAAGCGAGGCTCGGTGTTGAGGAGCCGCGAGTAATACGCGCGCGCCTCGACGTTGCGCGAACGCAGATGAGCGAGGAGGCCATCGCGATCGCGCGCTCGCACGACGAGCGGATTGAACGTCGCGTGCTCACGCGCTGCTTCGGCGGGATGGACGATGTCGCCCGCGAAGGCGGAAAAATGCCTGCGGTACGCATCCGCGAGCGCGCGTCGCCCCGAGATCCACGACGAGACGTGACGCAATTTCACGCGCAAAATCGCGGCCTGGAGCGCGTCGAGCCGGCTGTTGTCGCCCGCCCCTGCGTAGACTCCCGTTTCGGGATCGATCCCGTGCGCGCGCAAGCTGCGAACGCGTTGCGCGACGAGCGGATCCCGCGTGGCGACCGCGCCGCCGTCTCCCCACGCGCCGAGCGTCTTGCTCGGAAAAAAACTGTAGCAGGCGGCCGCTCCGAACGCGCCTGCCGCTTTGCCGTCGTACGTCGCACCGAAGGCTTGCGCCGCGTCCTCGACGAGTGGAACCTTGTGCGCGTTCGCGACCTCGGCGAGCGATTCGACATCGCCGAACTGCCCGAAGAGATGCACGGCGAGGACGGCGCCGACCTTCACGTCGGTGGTCTCCAGCGCGTAGTTCACCGAGATCGGATCGATCTGCACGCCACCCGGCACGACGTCGACGAACACCGGCACCGCGCCGATGCGCTCGATCGCGCTCGCCGTGCCGACGAAGGTGTACGGAGTGGTGACGACGCCGTCACCGGGCACGACACCGACCGCGAGGAGCGCGAGAGCGATCGCGTCGCTGCCGCTCGCCACGCCGATCGTGTACGGAATGCCTAGTTTTTCGCTGAATTCCTCTTCGAAGGCCGCGACCTCGGGTCCGAGTATGAAGCGCTGCGAGGAGATGACTCTGCGGATCGCCTCGTTCGTCTCGAAAGCGGTGGCTTCGTGCTGCGGCGCGAGATCGCAGAGCGGAACGCGGAGCATCATGCGAGCTTGATTTTCTTGTGCGCCAGACACGGCAGCGCGCGCCTGACCTCGTCTTGATACGCGAAATCCAGCCGCGCGACGGCGACCCC
>JAICXU010000349.1 GCA_025934595.1 Polyangiaceae bacterium
GGAATGTCCGTTGCTCAGTGAGATGTCGAGATGCTACGAGGCCTTGGCTTGCTGCGCTCCCCTTGGACAGGTTTCATTGCTGTTTTTGGCTTGTTTTCTGCCGGTTGCAGCGGCGGAACGTCGGCCGCGGGAGGCTGCCGAACGCACGCGTACACGTATGTCGCGGCCCCAGTCGACGGATACGACGGGGCAGGTTGGTACGACGGCGACCTCTCGGGCGGCTGGTACGACCCGGGCGATGATGGCGGCGACTACTCGGGAATCGGCGACGGATCGTCTGACGACGGCTCCGGTGACAACAGCGGCTACGACGACGGCAGCGGCGACAATGGCGGCTCCGACGACGGGTCGGGTGACAACGGCAGCTATGACGATGGATCCGGCGACGACGGATCCGGCGATGGCTCGGGATCGACCGACGACGGCTCGGGAGACGACGGATCTGGCGACGATGGATCCGGCGACGACGGCACGGCGTCCAAACATCATCTGCATTTGACGAGCGCGACCTTGCACACGCAGACCACGCACGCGAGCTGCTACGCGTACACGTGCACGCTCGAGTGCGCCGTCGACTCGTCGAACGCGCGCGAGGCGCAAGGCTTCAGCGGCATCAGCCAACAAGATGCGTGTCTCACGGCGCAGCACGGGCTCGAGAACTGGGCGCATGATTCGCTCGGGCGAGACATCGGCGCGTGCAAACAGGTCTCGAGCTCCGGCACGCCGGACACGAGCGCGGCAACCACACCGGGAGCTCGCACACCCGCCACGCCGTCGGTCACGCCTCAGGGATTTTCATCGACGCCGCCGCCGAGCGACACCGCGGCCGCATCACTGCGACCGCCGCGGTGACAGCGATTTCACGAGCTTCACGAGCCCGATCAGGGAAATATTTCGCGCTCGCGATAGACGGCTTCGATGCGCTGCAGAGCGAGCGCGTAGGCGGCGATGCGGAGATCGCATTTCTTCTGGCGTGAGAAATCCGAGACCTCGCGATACGCGCGGATCATCGCGCGTTCGAGCTTCGCGTCGACCTCTTCTTCGGTCCACGACTCCGAGCGTTTGTTCTGCACCCACTCGTAGTAGCTGACGGTGACGCCGCCCGAGTTCGCGAGGACGTCCGGCAGGATCGCGATGCCGCGCTCCAGCAAGATTTTTTCGCCGGCCGGATTCGTCGGACCGTTCGCGCCTTCGACGATGACTTTGCAATTGATCGTGCGAGCTTCGGCGTCGCCGATCTGATTCTCGAGCGCGGACGGCGCGAAGATGTCGACCTTCGTCGAGAAGAACTCGTCGCGCGAAATGGCTTTGCCGCCCGGGTATCCTGCGATCGAGCCCTTCGCTTGCACGTGATCTTGGAGCTTGTGCGCGTTGAAGCCTTCGGGATTGTAGATGTAGCCGGTGTGATCGCCGACGGCGACGGTGGAGACGCCGAGCTTCGAGAGAATGACCGCGGCGTTCGATCCGACGTTACCGAATCCTTGCACGGCCATCGTCGATCCTTCGAGCTCGAAGCTGTGCTCCTTCGCCCACTCGATCAAACAGAACACCATGCCTTGGCCGGTGGCCTTCGCGCGGCCGAGCGTTCCGCCGGACGCGACGGGCTTGCCGGTGACGACGCCCTTCATCGACTGCTTTTGATAGCTGCCGACCATGTTCGAGTACGTGTCCATCATCCACGCCATCGTCTGGCCGTTCGTGCCGACGTCCGGCGCGGGGATGTCGTAGTCGGGCCCGATGTTGAGGCCGAGCGCGTGCGTGAAGCGACGCGTGATTTTTTGCAGCTCGTGCTTCGACACGCTGTTCGGATCGAATTTGATTCCGCCTTTGCCGCCGCCGAACGGGAGGCGCATGAGCGCGCTCTTCCACGTCATCATCGCTGCGAGCGCTTTCACGTCGTCGAGCGAGACCTGCGGATGGAAGCGAAGACCGCCCTTGAACGGTCCGAGCAGATTGTTGTGTTGGACGCGATACCCCTTGAAGAGACGAACCTCGCCGTTGTCCATGCGGACGGGGAAGTTCACGATGATCTCGTTCTTCGGTTGGCTGAGGATCGTGCCGACGTACGCCTCGAGGTTGATCACCTTCGCGGCGACCTCCAAGTAGTCCTGCACGACTTTGAAGAAGTCGTACTCCTTCGGCGCGCCGGGAAGCGTGCTTCGAGATTGCGGAGGTGCGGGGATCACGGGCGTCGAGTCGGTCTTGGCGGTCATATTTTTCCTTGCCTCTGGTACTGCTCTTTACTGCGAAAAGAGCGTGTAGAGATAGACCGTCGTGCTCGTCAAGATCAGGGCGTCGACGCGGTCGAGAATGCCGCCGTGCCCCGGAACGATGGCGCCGGAATCTTTCACGCCGGTCGAACGCTTGATGAGCGACTCGGCCAAATCACCTGCTTGCCCGAGCACGCACGCCACGAGCGCGAGCGGAAACGAGCGGGAAATCGGAAGCTCTGGCAAGTACCAGAGGCTCGCGAGCGTAGCGCCGAAGAGCGCGCCTGCAATTCCTCCGAGCGCACCTTCCACCGTTTTTTTCGGCGAAACGGCTTCGTAAAGTTTGTGCTTGCCGAGGAAGCGCCCCGCGAAGTACCCGCCGGAGTCCGCGAACCACGCGAACATGATCGCCATCACCACCCATCCCGGGCCGTGATCGCGATTCATGACCGCGAGCCACGTGATCGGAACCGCGGCAAAAAGCGGGATAATCGACATCGCGCACGCACGCAGAGCTGCCGTCGAAATGTCGCCGAGCCGCGCGAGCGTGACGAGGGGCCCGGCGAGCGGAATCACGGCGAGCACCGCGATGAGGAGACGATGGTGACCGAAATAGACGCCGCTCGCGGCCGCCGCCGACAGCAAAAGGCCGATGAGCTGTGACGCACGGTCGCCCGGGTGCGTCATGTTGAAGAACTCGTACGCGCCGATGAGACCGACGACGAGCGTCAGCAGAAAAAATCCCCACGCTGGCCCTTTGTAGAGGAGGAGCAGAATGAGCGGAGCGCCCACGGCCGCCGTGGCGAGACGAATCGCGAGGTTCGACGGCGCTTTTTTTTCGGAGGCTTCGGCCACGCGGGGGATTTCCTATCGCGCGATGCGGAGGATTCGCTGCGACTCCGGCGGCGGCTCGATCTCGGCTGGTGACGCGTCGGCCTCGGCCGCCGGCTCGAGGAGCGTGGGGTCCGCCGCCTTTCCGACTTTTCCGAAGCGGCGCTCGCGCGACTGGAAGCTATGCACCGCTTCGTAGAGATCGTCCTCCTCGAAATCGGGCCACAAAACCGCGGAAAAATGCAGCTCCGCGTACGCCAAGCCGTAGAGCAAAAAGTTCGAGATGCGGCGCTCGCCGCCGGTGCGAATCACGAGATCCGGATCGCCCACGCTGATGCTCGGCATGCGTGCGTGCAGCATTTCTTCCGTGATGTCCGCCGGATCGAGGTTGTTCTCGGCCGCGTCTTTCGCGAGCGAGCGCGCGGCCTCGAGGATTTCTTCGCGGCCGCCGTAGCTCAAGGCGAGCGTGAGCGTCATCCCCGTATTTTTTTCGCTGTCTTTCGAGAGGGCAAGGAGCGCATGACGCACGATGCTCGGCAGACGCTCGACGTTTCCGACCGCCCGCAGCCGAATCGAATTTTCCAGGATTTCGTCGCGCTCGGAGCACAAAAACTCGAGGAGCAGCTCCATGAGCCCTTCGATCTCCTCTTCGGGCCGGAGCCAATTCTGCTCGCTGAACGCGTAGAGGGTGAGCGCGGAGACGCCCAAGCGACGGGCCGCGCGCACGATGCGACGAACCGCGCGCGCGCCTTCTTTGTGGCCTGCGCCACGGAGCTTTCCGCGTTGCTGCGCCCAGCGCCCGTTGCCGTCCTTGATGATGCCGACGTGCGCGGGGTGGTTGCGCCCTTCGATGAAGATCATGGGTGGGTGCCGAGGTATCATGTGGGGCGTCGCACTGGCAATCGGCTCAGGAAAAGAAACGACGCCAAACGCGCGCAAGCCGCACGTATCGCGTACGAGGACTGGAAATGATCGGCGAAAAAGTGACGCTGAGGCTCCGTATGAGCGCGCACGACGCGCATTACGCGGGGGAGCTCGTGGACGGCGCGCGCATGCTCGCGATTTTCGGCGATCTCGCGACCGAGCTCTTGATTCGACTCGACGGCGACGAAGGCCTCTTTCGCGCCTACGATTCGGTGGAGTTTTTGGCGCCGGTCTTCGCGGGCGACTACATCGAGGCCACCGCCGAGCTCGTGAAGATCAGGCGAACGAGCCGCACGATGCGGTTCGAGGCGAAGAAGGTGATCACGAACGTGCGGCAGCGAAATGCGCCCGCGAGCGCGGCCGAGATCCTTTCGCATCCCATCGTGGTGTGTCGCGCAACGGGGACGTGTGTGACGCCGCTCGATTTGCAACGCCGCCCGCCGCAGCTCTATTCGCCGGCGCTCCCGGCGGGGCCGCCACCGGATGCGGAGCCGATCGTCACTCCCGACGCCGAGCCGGATCCGTCGCGCGCGATCGATGCGGAGGTGATCCTCACCGCCGCGATCGTGGGCGCCGAGATCACGCGCGCGCAAACTAAATATTTGCCGATCACGGCGCAGGAGATCGCCGACGAAGCCGCGCGGTGCCGTGAAGCCGGCGTCGCGGTGATTCACTTGCACGTGCGCAACGACGACGGGTCGCCCACCCAAGCGACGGATCGCTTTCGAGAGGCGATCGAAGCGATCAAGAAAAAGACCGATTGCATCGTGCAGACCTCCACCGGCGGCGCGGTCGGCATGTCGCTCGCGGAGCGCGCCCAGCCGCTTGCCTGCAAGCCCGAGATGGCCACGCTGAATTGCGGCACGTTGAA
>JAICXU010001016.1 GCA_025934595.1 Polyangiaceae bacterium
GAGTCGGCGTCGATCGCGGCGATGGCGACGATGTGAAACGGCGTTTCCGTTTGACCGGAGGCGTACGCGGGGAGCGAGATCGGCGCGCTTTTCGTCGGGAATTTGCCGTCGCGCCCGTTGATGTAAGCCGTCAGCGAGGACGACGTTCCGGTGTCCGAGAGAAGAAGCACGTCATTCGCGCCATCGCCGTTCACGTCTGCGGCGAGCACCTGCGCAATCGAGGCACGATTCTCGGTGGGCGCGGCCGGCGCGCCGCGTGGCGTGACGGCTTCGACCTTCCACGAATCGCCGTCGAGCTTCGCCCAGAAAAAAGAACCCGCCGTCGCGATGGCGGGAGCGATGCCCACGAGCTCGTCGACGCCATCGCCGCCCGGCGCGTCGAAATCGACGCTGGCCAGCGAAAGATGCGTCCAGTCCGCGAAGGGCACTGCCGCCGCCTTTCCGCTCGCGTCCGTGCCCGGCTCGAATGCATCGAACGAATCGAAGCCGTCGGGCGCGAAGAGCGGTGGGTTGACGAGCAAACCCGCACCGGATCCCTGCGCGACGACGATCTTCATGTCGAGGTGATCGTCTCTCCCCTTCGACTGATCACGTGAGACCGCCGCCGCCATCGCGAGATCGGGATGGGTGTCGCCTCGCGTGAATTGCCCGACGGTATACGCGAGCGGAAACGCGGTGAGGCCCGGATTGCCTGCGCCCTGTCCTTGCTGCAGGAAGAACACGCTCTGGAGCTGGCGCGTCGGTGATCCGGCGAGAACGGACACGTCGAACGAGGGTTGATCGGTGCCCGCGCCCGTCTCGGTGAGCACGCCGAGGTCGGTGAGCGCGTCGTTGTTGCCGATGTCGGACGCGACGACGCCTTGCGTGGTCGAAAGGATGTTCGGAAAGCGTCCCATGAACGCGGGATTTGCCGGGAAGCTGAAAAGATGACCCCACATCACGTTGATGTCCGACGTGCCGTCCGCGTGCGTCGCACGAAACGCGATGTCCGATGCGGAGTCGCCGTCGAAATCGCCGACCTGGAATCCGCCCACGTTCCCATCGACCACGTACGGAACGTGCGTGACGATCTCGCTGTTCGTACCGCGATAAAAGTCGACGCGATTCGGCGCGGCCGCGATCACGTCGGGCACTCGGTCGCCGTCGACATCGAGGATGGCCGCCTCGGTCCACGGAATGTCCGCGGGAAAGAGGAGCGAGGCGAAGCTCTCGCCCGCGTCGGCGCCCGCGTCCGGAGAGCCGAGCCCGCTCGTCGGCACCTCCAGGAGGAGTCCCGTCGGAAAGACGAGATCGACGGCGAGATCGCTGGTCTTCGTGAGCTGCCCCGCCGCGAGCAGCGGGCCGCCTTCGACCACTTTCGACGCGGCGTTGTCGACGGGAGCGCGCGACGGCGAAGAGCTGAACGTACCGTCGCCGAGGCCATAAGCCGCCAAGGTGACGAGCCCCGTTCCACCGGCGTCGAGCGGGCCCTCTCCATCGACGAAGAGATCGAGGATGCCGTCTCCATTGAGGTCGCCTGCGTGCACGCCGATGCCGCCGGTTCGCACCGTCATGCCCGCCGGTAGCGTGATCGGCAGCGGAGGCACGTAGCCCGGCGGATTCGGCGAGGTGATGTCGGCGGCGTCGATGACGTTTCCGACGCTGGGCGCGGTGCACGTGCGGAACATGCTGATCCTGTCTGCGCCCTGGAACCCGAGCACGTATTCCTCGCAAGGCGAGGCGAGCGTCGTGTCGAGATTCGCGATGAGAGGGCTTCCCGCCAAATCTGCCGGCGCCTTCGCCGGGACGAGACCGAAGAATTGCGTGATCCCCAGCGTGCCGCCGACGATCTCCACGATGATC
>JAICXU010000301.1 GCA_025934595.1 Polyangiaceae bacterium
ATCACATGCAGAAGCACGTGGGCATCTTGCGCACGCAAGAAGATCTCGAAGAAGGCCTCCGCGGCATCGAGAAGATCAAGGCCGACGTCGCGAACGTCAAAGTCGAAGACAACCGCCACTTCAACGCCGCATGGCACGAGTCATTCGACATGAGGAACATGATGGTCTGCGCCGAAGCGATGTGCCGCGCCGCGATGATGCGCAAAGAGAGCAGGGGAGAGCACGCGCGCGAGGACTTCCAGAAAATGGACGACACTCACTTCGGCAAGGTGAGCATCGTGTCGCGCAAGCAGGGCTCGCTCGGCATGGAGACGAAGGAGATCCCGCATCCCGCCGTGCCGCAGGAAATCCAAGACGTGCTCGACGCGAAAGGAGAGAGCTGATGGCCGCTGAACGGAAAGCGCAGCTCAAGGTCTATCGCGGCGACAAAGAAGGCGGCGAGCTCAAAGACTACGAGGTCGAGACGTATCCAGGCATGGTCGTGCTCGATGCCATCCACGACATCCAAGCGAAGCAGGAGCCGTCGCTCGCGGTGCGCTGGAACTGCAAAGCGGGCCGCTGCGGATCCTGCAGCGCGGAGATCAACGGCAAGCCCAAGCTCATGTGCATGACGCGCATGACGAGCTTTCCGGAGAACGAGCCCATCACCGTCACGCCGATGAAGTCGTTCCCGATCATCAAAGATCTCGTGACCGACGTCTCGTCGAACTTCCGAATGGCCAAGAAAATCCCTGCATTTCGCCCCCGTCCGAAAGAAGCCGACGGCACCTGGCGCATGCAGCAAGAGGACATCGATCGCATCCAAGAATTCCGGAAGTGCATCGAGTGCTTCCTCTGCCAGGACACGTGTCACGTCATTCGCGATCACGGCAAAGCGGAAGACTTCGCCGGCCCGCGCTTCCTCATCGCGCTCGCCGGGCTCGACATGCATCCGCTCGACACGCTCGATCGCCGCGAGCTCGTGAAAGACGAATTCAAAGTCGGCTACTGCAACATCACGCGATGCTGCACCGAGGTATGCCCCGAGCACATCAACATCACCGACAACGGCATCATCCCGATGAAGGAGCGCGTCGCCGACGACTACTTCGATCCTCTGCGCTGGGTGATTCGCAAATTCACCGGCGGGCCGGAGAAAAAAGAAAAAGCACACCTGCCGGTGTTGCAGGAAAAGACGGGCTCGAAATAGCGCGCTTGCGTTCAGTCCGTCCCGACTGGCACTAGCCCGTTCTTGTGACAGCATCTGCGATATTCCGTGACGGCGAGCGTACGGAGGGCTCGATGACGACGCGCCGCGAGTGATATCTAGCTAAATCGGCATTCGTTTGTCGATTTGGGCAGACGGTGCCGAGGTCAGCTCGAGACACGCTTGGCTTCGCCATGTCGTTCGATCTGACGCGCGCTCGCGGAGCGCGTGACGTGCTCCATCGTTGTCGGATGCGGCACTCGAGCCCAGGAGACGCCGTCGTACATACGTGCTCGCCACCGCCGTCTGGGACGTCGATGATTCAGGCACGCGACAGGCGGTGCAAGTCGGCGGCATCTTTTGCTCGCGTCGATGCATCCTCGCGAATTTCTGCTTTGTCCGCCATGAGCGCCGCGCGGCTCACGACGCGCGCGCGTACGCCGTCGAGCTCGAGCACGTCGTCACCGAATGCGCCACGCGGCCAATCGACGTCGTCGCCTGCGACCGGCGCCAGATCGATGCGTGCGCGAAACGCTCATACTTTCACGAGCTATCGCGAATGTCGTGTCGCTTTCTCCAGCGCGCGAAGCTTGGAAAAGTCGCGATGCTTTTTCACCCAGGCGCACGCGAGGAGCGCGTCCACCGCCGCCTCGGTGATGTCCGCCGCGTGGCATCTCACGCGAGCGCGGAGCGCGTGCTCGACGAGCCTCGACCACTTCCCGTTCGCGAGCGTGGCCTCTTTGGCCAAGAGCTCGAAGACGAGATCGAGGAGCACGTAGCTCTCCCAACCCTGGCATAGCCATCCTTCGTCGTCTTCGAACGAGACTGCCCTTCCGTACACCTTCTTCGCGACGGCCTCGAACGCAGGTGACGCGTCGATGATCGCTTGGACGATGTCGTTCCATGCGGGATCGACGATCGCTCTGCGGTTTTCGAGGACCTCGCAGAGCTCGAAGACGTCGTCGCGCTTCTCGAACGTTTTTTTCGCGAGCACGGCACGCGCTTTTTTCGCCCAGCCCTTCGTCGTCGCGGGCGCGGCCGCCTCGACTCCGAGCTTGTTCATCCGCCGCTCGGCGCTCGCGCTCACTGCTGCACCGGCGGCGACGAGAAGTGGAATCGTCTGCCGATAGCTCTGGAGCTGACTCCGCGCGCTTCGCTGCGAGTCGGCGTCGAACGTTTTGCCGATCTTCAGCTCGTGCATCGCTTGGTCGAGCGCGTACTCGAGCGTCGTGCCCGTGCGAAACGCGTCCTTCGTGTCGCGCGGATGGGGCGCCCGCGTGACCTTCGCATCGACGTCGATGCCCTCGTGGGCGAGCAGCCTCTGCACCATCTCGAGCTTCACACGCGCCGGCGATCGATTGTTGGTGACGGCGTAAGCGAGGGTGGGGCCGTTCAAGAATCCCGACGTGCGGTTCGGGTCTGCGCCCTTCGCGAGCACGTATGCGACCGCGCGCGGATAGCCCTCCCAAGCCATTTGGGCGATGAGCAGTACCCCGTCCGGTCCCACTTTGTTCCAAGGGAAGCCGCGAAGCTTCTGGTCGGCGGTCTTCTCCGTGATCCCATTCTTTCCGAGCTGCCCGAGGAGCATCCCCGCGTCGTGAAATTTCATGAGGAGCAAGATAGGCGATTTCGCAGGACGCACGGGCGCCGCCGAGGCGCACGACGTTGCACGCCGCAGGCGAGGGGACTAGCCTCGACGCCGGTCATCGCGGAAGGAAATCGCATGCACGACTACGCGCTGAAGAAGCTGGCCCAAAAAGATCTCGGGACCGCGCTCGAAAAGGCGGGAATTTACCGCGATCTGAATCAGCCCGAAGAAGCGGAGAGCATCTGTCGAGACATTCTCGACATTGAGCCCAAGAACGAAAGAGCGCTGCGCATTCTCGGGCTCGCGCTCACGGATCGATTCGTCGAACGTCGCGTGGGACTCTTCGAAGAAGCGCTCCAAGTCTTCGCGCAGCTTCCGACCGAGTACGAACGCGTGTATTATACAGGTGTTGCATGGGAGCGTCTCGGTAAGGCCCAGCTCGCGCGAAACGAAGGTCACAATGCGCTCGCGGCGATCGAGCACGCGCTCGAGGCGTTCGAGAAATCCGAGACGCTCGCACCGGCTTCCTCACCGGATCCGGTCCTCCGTTGGAATCGATGCGTGCGGCTTCTGCAGTCGCACCCACTCTTGAAACAAGCGTTCGATGCGCCGCATTCGCGCCAGCC
This sequence comes from Polyangiaceae bacterium, assembly GCA_025934595.1. Taxonomy (GTDB): domain Bacteria; phylum Myxococcota_A; class Polyangia; order Polyangiales; family Polyangiaceae; genus JAICXU01. The sequence continues at coordinate 3,401 of JAICXU010000301.1, forward strand.
GCATCTCGGTGACTGACGCGCGCGCGCTCGTCGCGGTCCTCGCGCTCGCGGCGATCGGGTGCGTGCACGAATCGACGAGAAAACAAGGCGATTTCACCGCGCCCGCGACGCGACACACGTGGGCCGAGACGGGCTGGGAAGATCGTCACACGACGATGACGTTCACCGTCTTGCCGAACATGGGCCGCCTTTGGCAAAAATTCACGGCAAGCGACGCGCCCACGCTCACGTGCCGCACGTGTCACGGACAGGATGCCGAAGACGTGAAGTATCGGATGCCGAATCCTTCGCTCCCTGCTCTCGATCGGAATCGGTTGCCCGACGCGAGCTCCCGTGATCCACGCGAAGCCAAGTGGGCCGCTTTCATGCGAAACGATGTCGTGCCGATGATGACGAATCTCATCGACGCTGATCCCTATGATCCGAAAACGGGAAAGGGATTTTTTTGCTTCAATTGCCACACGGAGAAAAAATCGTGAAGCGCCGCGACGCGCTCCGGGCGATCGCCGGCACCTCCGCGAGCCTCGTTTTCAGCTCGATTTCGCGTTCCGCGCGGGCGCAGGTTTCGTTCATGCAAGAAAAGAGAATGCCCGTCGGGTACGTCGCGCACGGCGCGCCGATGCTCCTCGCCGACAAGGTGCGTGGTCCCGAGCTCGCGAAATGGGCGAGCCACATCCCGACGCCCGCCGGCATCGTCGTGATGACGCCGCATTATCGAGCGCAAGGTCTCGAGATCGGTCACGTGGGCGAAGGCTTCGCGATGTACAACCTGCCGGATTGGATCGCGAAGATGACGCCGAAGGTCACGTACGCGACGCCGTCGAACGAAAAGCTCGCGCTGCGCGTCCAAGATCGGCTCGGCGTGCGAGGCGTCGTTTCGTTCGCGAAGGATCGCCCCGGCTTCGATCACACGACGTGGATCCCTCTCTTCCACATGTTTCCGAAGGCCGACATTCCGGTCGTCGAAGTCGCGATGCCGTTCGCGAAGGAAAATGATTTTTTCGAGATGGGACGCGCGCTCGCGCCGCTCCGCCACGAAGGCGTTCTGATTTTGGCGAGCGGAACTCTCACGCACAATCTGGCGGCTACCGATCTCACGGGGGCTTCCAGTGTGCCGTCCTGGTCCGCCGACTTCGATGCGTGGGTTCGAAATACGCTTCTAAATAAGGACATTTCGCGCCTTTTTTCATGGCGTCGGGACGCGCCACGCGCCGATGTCGCGCATCCGGACGACGGGGGCCATTTCCGCGTTCTCTTTTTCGCGCTCGGCGCGGCTTCTTCCGCGGAAGGGAAGATCGAGTCGGTGACATTTCCGATCGAAGGCTTCGAGCTCGGAAATCTTTCGAAGCGCTGCGTCGAGATCGCGTAGCGCCGGCGTCACGCCGCGCGCGGGGGGAGGCCGATGGCGATGCACGCGCCCGGCGTATCGCATCGCTTCGGCAACGTGCTCGTCCGTTGCTCGAGCTTGCCGCCGTGCGCGTCGATCACGCGCGTGGCCATGCGAAGCGAGCTTCCGAGTCCCTCGCCGGGCGCGATCGAACGCTGCTCTCGGAATCCGGGCCCATCGTCTTCCACGAGGAGCATCAGCGGATCCTGCGACAGATTCACGCGGATCTCGGATCGCGCGAAACGAAATGCATTCACGCAGACCTCGAGGATCGCGGCGCCGAGGAGACGTGCGTCGGCGTGGATTACGATCGACTTTTCGCCGAGCGACGCGGATGCCGCGATCGATCGACGCCCCGCTAGATATTTCGCTTGGGCGAATGCTTCTTCGACCACGTCGCGAAAATCGACGTGGTAGCGCTGCAAATCGAGATCGGCGGGGTCGTCGAGCTGCGACATCAGCGTGAGACGATCGGCGAGATTCAAAAGCCTCTGCA
>JAICXU010000310.1 GCA_025934595.1 Polyangiaceae bacterium
ATGCGCGAGATGCTCGCCACTCTCCATCATCGAGCTTCAGCGCTTAGCCGAAGCGTCGCGAGAAAAAAAGAGTGACCGCGACACCGCCCGCCGGGAGCGCGCATACCTGCGCGCGAGCACGAAAGGCGCGCATACCTGCGCGCGAGCGCTAACCGGTGGACTCGGCGAGCGACTCTTCGCGGCCGCGCACTTCGAGGCGGTAACGGCTGTTGATCGTCTCGATGTAGAAGACTTCGCGTCCGGCAATGCGCAGAACGCGCTTCACGGGCGTCGTGACGTATTCGTGCATGCCGTCGGGAAATTCGATGACGACGACAGATCCCTTTCGTGGCGCCCGAACCAGGCGTCCCGCTACTGCGCGAGATCCTTTTCCTAGCTTCCGAAGCACTACGTCCACAGAAGACACTCTAGCACCCCCTCTTTGCCCGTCTACTGTGCACCCTCGCAGGTAAGAGCTCGGATTTTGACGCGCACAGCTCTACGCCGCGCGCATGGGTAGAAGTGGGTATTTCGAATCGGCGCTTGACCATCGAATGACACCACAGGCAAAGTCCGTGCGCCGCGCTCGAGCGGCCACAGAGCATCGGAAGCGAAACGCGCCATGGGAAAATTCGATCGTAGAAAGTCGCAGAAAATGAAGCGCCGGAAGGCTCAGGTGAAGAAAAAGGAGCGCTTGGCGCGCCGCGCTGCGGCACCGAAAAAGGGGGCAACTTCGACCCCCAAGAAGGCCACGAAGAAGACGGCAGCGGCAAAAAGCTGACGCTTCGTCCCCCAAATGTGGAGCGTCAGTCCGCACGTCGAGTCCGCAACTGACCGAGGACGCGCGCCGGCCTGCACGCTACGCGCCTCTAATCGGTGATGCGGACAGTTCGAAACTGTGCGGGATGATGCTCTGCAGGGGCGGACGAATTTTCGGCGGGCGCGGGTGTCGGCTCGCCGAGAAGACCGATGTCGCCGTCGGCGCGTGCTTCGGCGAAGAGCAGCCAGTCGCCTTTCGTCTCCTTCCACGTCTGACGAAGCGTCGTCATGCGAAGCTCCTGCGCGGTCGGCTCGTACCAAGCCACGCGCACGATGACGAGCGCCTCTTCTTTCGACACGAGATGCATGCCCGCGAGCTCCGCGTCGGCGATGCGCACGGCGTTTCCCCAACCTCGATGGCTCGCGACGTACGTGTCGCGTTCGGCAGGAGCCACGCGTTCCATCACGAGCTCCATTCGCCCGAAGCGAAGATTCACGGTGAGCTCGCGTGCCGCTTCCTGCGCCGCCGCCGCTCCGGTCGGTTGTCCGAGACAACCCGTGAGACACGCGCCCGAGGCGACCACGAAGAAAAGCTTTCGCATGTCGCGAAGCTAGCGCGGGCATCACGAAACGGCCCAATTTCAGGCCGATTTGGAGGTGACGGCGACTCGAAGCGCGGACTCAGAAGGGTACGGCGGCGACGAAATACACCTTGTCGAGCCCGCCGCTCGCGAGGCCTCGCGCGTAGCCGAGTCGGAACGTGAAGCCGACCACGTACGACAAAGTCGTGTCGAACCAGAGCTCTCCGCCGACACCGGTTTTGAATTCGGCGGTCGCGGCGTCGTTGAACGCGCTGCCGTAATCGCAGAAGACGGCGCCGTTGATGCGTTCGAAAAAAATCGGCAACGTGGAGATGCCGCGGTCCACGTTGATGATGGGGAAGTGGTACTCGGCATTGAGCTGCACGTAATTCGATCCCGCCTCGACGACCGGCGGATACCCGCGCAAGGTGACGCCGCCTTGAATGAGCACGTTGCGAACGGTGTCGTAGACGGGCAAGTCGACGAAGCCGCCGACGTAATAAGGACCGCGTCCCGGGAAGCTTCCTGCGCTCGTCCCCGCGCCGGCGTGGAGCGCGAGCGAGTGATGCCGCAGCCACGGCATCAAATAATACTGCGTGAAATCCATGCTCGCCGCGAAGCCCGAGTATTGGCTGCCGAGCTCGGGATGCGTGGCATCGAGATTCGCGCTCACCGAAAATCCTTTTTCGCCGGCGACGCTCCACAAAAAACTCTGCGCGTTCGAGTAGCCCCACCCCAAATGAAAATCCGATGCGACGCCTCCCTGCGGAATTTGCGGCGTGTCGTACGGATTGAATTGATTCGCGGGCTCCGGCAGATCGGCGGCGAAACGAGTCACGCTGTAGCCCACCGAAACGCTCTGACCATCGAAGGAACCCGGCATGGCGTACGTCGCCGACGTTCCGAAGCCGGTGTTCTCTTGCGTGTAGATGGGCACGTAACCCGGATTCAGCACGTAAGGACCGGCGACCGGCGAGATTGACCGCGACAGCTCGAAGCTCAAGTCGACGGGAAAACCGCTGTATGCGTACGCCGCATCGAACGAGAGCTCCGGATCTTTCGTGTCGGTGCCGACCGCGAGCGAGAAGCTGTGGAGCTCCGCGATGTCGGTTCCCGACGTCGTCGCGGACACGTGATAGCCGAACGAGCTCGGCGCGATCTGCACGCCGTACGAGTGCGGCCTGAGCGTCTCGAGCGCGTTGTACGGCTTCTTCGGATAGTCGTGATGCACGGGAGGCGGAGGTGGCGCGGGACGATCGTCGACGTACGGATCGGCGACGGTCCACTGCGCGGGATCGATCTTCATCGCGAAGAGGTCGTAGCCCATGTGCGTGTAACCGATGTACGCGAGCGTCTTGCCGTCCGGCGAGATCGTCGGCTGATACGCGCCGTTGATCACGTTCGTGACTTGCATCAATTTTCCGGTCGCGATCTCCCACGCGTAGATGTTGGACACGTGCGTGCGATCGGAGTGGAAAAAGAGCCATTTTCCATCGGGAGAAAACGCCGGCCCGCTGTCGACGGCTCGATCGTGCGTGACCTCGGAATACGATCCGTCGAAGCTGTCGACGTAGCGAATGTCGCGGTAGCCGCCCTCGGTCCACACGCTGTAGGCGACGTGGCGATTGTCGGGTGACCACGTCGGTCCGAACACTTGCTCGAACGAATTGCTCCTCACGAGCGCGTGCACGTTCTTGATCCCGTCGGGCGTGAGATCGGCGATTTGCAAATAGCGCGTGCCGCGATGGTTCGTCTCGAACACGACGCGCTTGCCGTCGGGAGACACGCTCGGATCGTTCGCGCGAAATCCGTACGTGAGACGCTTTCGATTCCACTCGAGACCGCTCGGGTTCGTCTCGCCCGCTTTCATCTCGAAGAGCTCGTCGAAGCCGAAGAGATTCGCGGTGAAATCGATCGTGTCGAAGACGACGTTTCCGTTCGGCTCGAAGCTCGCGGCCGCGGTCATGTTCGTGCGGATCATCAGCTCCGCATTTTTCTCGTCGACCTTCGTGATCGCGCCGGACGCGTCGCGGCGAATCGGAATGGCGTAGAGGCCGCTCGTCGTGTGTTGATCGTCGCGAAAATAGAGGAGGTCGCCGCCGTGATTCTTCCACGTGGTGTTCGGAATGAAGCGCGGATGCTCGGCCGTGCCCCCGACGTGCGTGAGCTGCACGCCTTCGCGCACGCCCTTTTTCCGGATCTCCGCCGCTTGCGCGCCGAACTGCCGTTTCAACGACGCGATCCATGCAGGATACAATTCATCCCACGTGCGCCCTGTCGCACGGCGAATCGATCGATTCACGCCGTACGGCACGGGCTGCCCTCCGTAGTCTTGGATCATCGCGCGGATCGCTTGCTCGCCGTAGGTCTCCGCGACCCAGTGCATGAAAAACGATCCGTAGAGATACCAAATGTTTCCTTGCGGCCAGCGGCGCGGCGTATTCGAAAATTGATCGAGCGGCGCGACGTTGTCTTCGAGCACGTCGGCGCGCATGAACATGTTCCACACGCTCGAGCGGAGGCGCCCGCCGCTCGTGTGCTCGCTCTCGTCGTAGACGGCGAGCCCTTCGAGGAGCCATCGCGGCTGCACTTGATTCGGCACCCACACTTTTCCGACGATCTGATTCCAGAGCGCAGGAATGCCCGTGATGTGATCGAGATGCAGGGTGTGCGTGTACTCGTGCGTGACGAGCTCTTGGTACCAATCGTCGACGTCGCCGAGCGGCGAGAGATCATCGGGCGCCGTCACGAGCAATCGAATCGCGTTGTACGGAGACGCCGACGTGAAACCGTTCGCGCTGTCGGTCTGATCGTTCAGCGAGATCTCGACCTTCTCTTTCGGTTGCCAGCCGAGCACGGGCACGAGCCGCGCGTTGATGTCCTCGGCGAGGTCGGCGACGTGCTCCGCGAGCTCTTCTTCACCCGAGTAATACGTGATGCGAAAATGCGGGCTCTCGAGCGTTTTGTAGACGAGCTCGGGATCGTTGGCGGCGAGCACGGATTTCGGCCACGCCACGAGACACGCGACGACGCAAAAGAGAAGGAAGCCGCTGAATTTCCGCACGCCTATGAGCGCGGGAGTCTACACGACGAACCCGGTGCCGGACCTCAGCTTTGCATCGCGCGGATTGCCCGCGGGCACGATGATCTCTTCGCCGTATTCGGGCGTGATTCGCACGGCGTTTGGTGCGAGCGCGCGCGTCTCGTCGAGAAAGCCACGCAAGTCGACGTTCGGAAGCAGCCGGATGCCTTCGCCGAGCGGCGCGAAGAAGGCATCGTGGTGGGTGGGAATGACCACGCTCGGGCTCAAATGCCGCACGAGACGTGCGAGATAGTCACGCGTGGCCTGCCGCCCAGCGAGCCCGGGCACGAGAACGTCGGCGCGGATCGACGCGAGCTCGGCATCGACGAGGTCTGCGCTTCCATTGTGATAGAGCGACGCGCCGGGGGTGCCGTCTGCTCTTTTCGCGCGGAGCCAAATGCCGAAGGCGCCGCCCATCTTGTACTCCCACGCGCGCGCGGGAAGGCGCGGCGGCCTATCGACCGTCCCGTCGAACGGAACCTCGCCGAAGAAAAACGCGCCGTGGAGGCTCGGCACGAATCGAATTTCGAGATCGCCGATCGACACGTTTTTCCCGGTCACCGGCACCTCGACGATTTTTTCTTCCGCGACGCCATGGGCTCGCGCGAACGCGCAACCCGTTGGCGATGCCACGAATCGAGCGCCGCGTTCTTTCGTGATGAACGGCGCGTCGAGCAAGTGATCGTAGTGCGCGTGACCGCAGCAAACCGCGTCGACCTTGGCCGGGATGTAACGAGCGACGGCGGCCTCGTCGACGCGAAGGCGAGCATACGAAAGCCGCGCGAGGGTCGGCCGCGAGACGAACGGGTCGAGCAAGATCGTCGTGG
>JAICXU010000878.1 GCA_025934595.1 Polyangiaceae bacterium
ATGGTCGCGTCCTCGTTCTGCGCGACACCGAAGGCATTGCACGCGGAGCGGCGCAGATTCCACCGGAGCTCGTCGCCATCGTCGCGAGGTTCGACGGCACGCAAACGTGCTCCGAAATCGCAGCCGCGGCTTCGGAAGAAATCGGAACGACGATCTCGATCGCGCTCGTCGAAAAGATCGCCGGCGAGCTCGAGGACGGCCTCTTTCTGGACGGCCCGAAGTTTCGCGACGCCCGCGCGAAAATTGCCGCGGATTTTGCCGCGTCGAAAGTTCGCGCGCCGTCGCATGCCGGCGGCGCGTATTCCAGCGATCCCGGCGAGCTCACGAGCTACCTCGACGACAAATGCATCGGCGCGGCGAGCCCGAAACGCACCGCGTTCCCAGGCAAGACGATCTCCGCGCTCATCGCTCCTCACATCGATCCGTGGCGGGGCGCGATCGGTTACGGACATGGTTACGGCGCGCTCGCCGAGTCGCTGTCTTCCGAAGCGGACACCTTCATCTTGTTCGGAACCTCGCACGCGCCGATGCGACAGCCGTTCGCGCTCTGCGCAAAATCGTTCGACACGCCGCTCGGTCCGATGGAGGCCGACGACGACGCGCTTGCGTTCATCGCGAAGAACGCGAGCTTCGATCCGTACGCCGATCAATTTTTTCACAAGCGCGAGCACTCGCTCGAGTTCCAAGTCGTCTTCCTCAAGCACATTTTGAAGAAGCAAAAAAAACGCAGAAAACAGCCGAAAATCGTGCCTATCTTGGCAGGTCTCGGCGAGCATCAGGTCCGCGGAACGAGCCCCGAAAAAGATCCCGTCGTCGCGACGTTCCTCGGAAGCGTGCGTGCGCTTGCCGAAGAACGTGGTGAGCGCGTCGTGTTCGTAGCCGGCGCCGACCTCGCTCACGTGGGACCGCGCTTCGGGGATGCAAAGCCCTACGGCGAAGAAGAGCGCGGGCAGCTCGAAGAGCGCGACCGCGGATCCCTTCGCGAAGCAACGGGACGCGACGCACCCGGCTTCTGGGAGCATGTCTCCAGCGACAACGACACGAGGCGCGTCTGCGGGCTCGCGCCGATCTACGCGCTTCTCGCCTCGATCGCGACAGGCGGCGGCGCCGAGACGCTGCACTACGAGCAAACCATCGACGCGCACGACGGCTCGATCGTGAGCCACGCGAGCGTCGTTTTCTTTCGCTGACCACACTGCGATCGGGCGTCGCGACGAGCGATGCGACGAAGAAGATGACGAACGCGTCGGTGGCAATCGCGAAAGCGGTCATCACGTAGCGGCTTTTTTTATTACGCCGAAGCGCGCCGCGGACTTAAGAAACGAGCAACGGGAATTTGCACTCTCGGTGTGAATTGTTTCCCGCGCTCGCTCGTCGATCGCGGCTGCTCGTCGATAGGGTCGTCTACGCCACTCGGTCCCCTAGCCTCCTACCCGGAAGACATCCACGCATGGATCGATTGAACGAGATGTCATCGCGCGACGCATCATTCGTGGATTCGAGCGCAACACCAACCACCTCACATGCGACAACCTGCACCCACTTTTCATCGCATCGCGCAATTCTTGGGGGCGTAAGGCGCCATATCGGTCAGGCGCATACATTGCTGGGAAATGGAGACATGGACGCCGAGACGACACGAGGCCTTGTCACCCGGACGCGCAAAAATTCCCGCGAGCGCGGCGTTTCGATGGCCGAAACAGCGATGCTGCTGTTCGGAATTTTTCTTGCTGCGGTCGGCGGCATCAAGCCCGTCGGCCCGGCGATCGATTGCGGCTTCAGCGAGACGGTGCGGCTCTTGGTCTTCATGCCGCCGGCAGGCTCGTGTGGCCCGGGCGGTTCGAGCTCGGGGACCGCATCCGCCGGTTCCAGTGGAGGCAGGTCGGGCAGTGGATCCGGCGCCGCGGGATCTTCGGGTTCCGGTAGCTCGGGATCTTCGACCTCGGGATCTTCGACCTCGGGCACATCGAGCTCCGGCACGTCGAGCTCCGGCTCCTCGGGATCGCTCGGCGGCGCGAGCGGCGGTTGGGACGACGGTGCCCCTGTCGACACGAAGGGTGTCAGCTTCAGCGAATCGATGCGAGGCGCGAGCCCGCAGCAAACCGACCTCGTGCTCGCGGAGTTGTCGAACGATGTTTACGCCGAGAAGAAAGATCGTCAAGGTGCAGGCAGCTTCCGCCCTGTGAGCGACGCGGATCTCAGGGCCGCTGGG
>JAICXU010000218.1 GCA_025934595.1 Polyangiaceae bacterium
ACGCGCGCCTTCTTCGGTGAGGTTCGTGCGCAGCCAAAACGCGCCGTCTCCCACGTGCTCTTCTTCGCCGACGAGATCTCCGGATCCATCGGGCTTCAACGTGATCGTCCAATTCACCGTCGAGCCGTGATCCGCGGGCGAGCTCGCCGGCATGTCCACGATCTCGGCGGGTCCGCGATTCATCTTGAGCGCGACCGCGCGCGCGTCCATCGAAGGCAGCGGCCCGAGACGCGATTCGGGGCTCGTCGCATCGAGGTACGTTCCCGCCGACGTGGCGCCCGGCGCTCCCGCGAGCACGACGCCCGGCAAGAACGCGATGCCATGATCGAACATCGGCGCGGCGACGTTCTTCGCTTTCAAGATGGAGGGCTCGGCCGTCTCGCGCGTCTGCACCATCACCTCTTCGGCCGTGATGCCGATGCTCTTGAGGAGGGTGATGAGCAGCATCGCCTTGTCGTCGCAATCGCCTTCGCGTCGCGCGAGAAGCTGCTGCGGCCGATTCGGGAGCCACCATTCGCCGCTCACGTAGTTGACGTAGCGAATGTCGTCGGAGACGAAGTTGAAGATCGCGCGCACTTTGTCCTCGCGCGACACTTTTCCTTTCGTGAGCTCGGCCGCGAGCCGGCGCACCTCTTCGTCAGGCTCGGTGAAGCCTTTGACGGCTTCGGTGTACCAAGATCGGAAATCGTCCCAGCTCTTGAACGTCGATCCCAAGATCACGGGAACGATCTCGCTCATCTGCGGCGAGAGCGGCTCCTCGGGGACCATCTTCGGATTCGTCCACACGAGCCGCACGATGTGCGTGGCGCCTTGGTCGTGCTCTTCCTTCTTGTCGGGCGCGCCGTGGAGGACGTCGACGTAGAGCGGATGGTCTTTCGGGGTCTCGATGTCGACCTCGTTGTAGAGGAGCGGGTGCGTCGAAGGCGCGCCGGCGTAATCGATGAAATAAAATGGAGCGTCGCCGCGACCTCCGACGGCGGTTGCCGTCCACGTGCGAATCGCGACCTCGACGACGTCGCCGGGCTGCAAATCAGGCCATTTTACGCGGGGACGCGCGCCTTCGTCGTGCTGCTCGACGGGGAACGCGGTGCCTCCGTCTTTGCGATGCACGCGCGCGCGCAAAATTTCGGTGAGGTCGCCTTCGGCCGGGAGCTCCTCGACGAGCTCGTCTTGCGTGCGCGGCGCGATCACGATCTCGCGTGCATATTGAATGAGCTGTGAGACGCGTTTGTCGGGATGCATGACGACTGCGCGCAGCCAATAGAGCTCGCGATCGGCGACGTCCGGTGCGGTGCCCGGCGGCGGCGCTCCTCTTCGTTTCGCGAGGAGGACTTGCGGCTCGACCAAGTAGTGCTCGTCGCCGGCTTCGTTCGGCTTCGATTTCTCTCGCGCCGCGAGCAGCTCCTTCGTGCGCGCATCGGCGGGGGCCAGCATGCGGGCACGCGCGAGCGACGCTGTGAGCTCCGCTTCGCTTCTCGGCGTGCGCGGAAGCGCGGCGAGCACGTCGGCGAGCGTGGTCCATGCGTCCGCTCGATTCGGCGCCCATGCCGCGAGCATCTCGGCGAGAGGCAGCGCCGCTTTCGCATCGCCGTTCACGAGCACCGTGTTCACGACGTCGACGGCGTCGTCCGCGTCGTCTTCGGACGCGAAGGTCTCGTTCGCCGCGAGCACCAGATTTTTCCGATCGCGCATCGAGCCGACGTACGGCGCGTCCTCGTCGCCGCGTTTCGCGAGCGCGATGCGCGTCGCCGTTTCACGCGCGGGATCGAGCGACGAAGAAACGGCCGCGAGCTCCTCGAGGAGCGAGTCGGACGCGCGATCGGGCGCGGCGTCGTACGAGCGCTCGAGATCGTGCAGCGCCTCGAGGCGGAGCGCGTCGGCGCCGAGCGAGGTCTTCACGCGAGCGCGCATCACGACCGCTTCGTCGTCGTTTCCGGTGACGCCGCCTGCGATGGTCGCTTGGGCCCAATCCGTCATACGCGCGTTCAATCGTTCGGCGGCGAGGCGACGCGTGCAGAATGCAGCTATCGCGTGATCGCCCGCTTTTTCGGCTCTCGCACGCGCCTCGTTCAACCATCCGCTGCGATTCGCACCGGACGTCGCGATCCAACCGACGAGCGCCAAGCGATCGGCGTCATCCGGCTTGATCGCGTGCGCTGCCGCGTCGAGCATGCCGGGGGCGCGCGGGCTCCGTTCGTCGTCGGCTCCTCCGAGCGTTCGAAGAAGCGCGGCTTCGAGCTGCGTGTCGACGTCGCCTTTGGCCGCGAGCGTGCGCGTGAGCGGCGTCGTGAGCTTCGTCACGTGAGGAGGCTTCGCAGGGAGCTCGATGCGGGCCGCCTCGATCTTCGCCGCGAGCCGCTGTCCTTTTTCGTCGGTGATACGGATGCGCACGCGACCGTCGTCCTCGAGCGCGCCGGTGCACACCTTCGCGAGCACGAGATGCTTTCCGGCCGCGGCGTGATCGGCGCGCGCGGCGATGCGATCGAAGATCGCCGATCCGTGCACGTCTTCGCTTTGTCCCGCGTCGGCGCCGTCGATGGAAAGGCGCGCTTGTCCGGATGCCGCGAGCCTCACGACGAACGAGGCGTCTTGCGCCAAGTCGACGGTGGTCGTGACGATCGAGCAGCTCTCTTTTCTCGGCTCGATCCACAAGTCGAGCGGAACGCCGAGCGCGTCGGAGCCGGCGGGCCGCCACCGTACGTCGATCGATCCCCACGCGTACGACGCGGTGTCGTCCGCCATCTTCGCTCCTTTTTCTTCCGGACCCTCGCGACGCGCGAGCCCGCCGCCCGTGTCGCGAAACGGGCCCAAGAGCGAGGTCCGCGTCGCGATGCCCAGATTCGCGTCCGCCGCGTCTCCGTTCGGTGTCCCCTCGTCGTCGGCGATCCTGCGCGCCGCGACGGATGCCTCCGCACGCGCCTCTCTCGACGCGCCTGCTTTGTCGGCGGGCGCGGCCGCGATCTCGTTCAAAGCTTTTTCGGCCGCTCCATGCGAAGCGACGTTCGACAGATCCGAGATGACGGCGATGGCGGCGAGCACGTCGCTCTCTTTCGCCTCGGCCGTCACTGCGCGGGCCTTCGCGAGGTCGATCACCGCGTCCGGCGTTTCGGCGATCCACTTCGGCTGCGCCGGAGGTGAGGCAGCGTCGCCAGGCGGAGAAAATAGGGCGATCGTGAGGATCGGCGCGAAAAGAAGCGCAGCGCGGCGCGTCGAAAACTTCATGGTGCGAGAGCCTACCCTGGAGGACGCTCGGGCGGCGCTCGAAGTTCCCGAAAAGACTCTCAGAAGAAGCTGACGAGCGACGCGTGTCCCGCCGTGAGCACGACCGCGATCGTCTGCTTCGTTTGCAAATCGGTCACGTGCACGACGCGCTCGCCCGTCGAGAGCGGCACCGTCATCGGCACACCGGCGCATCCGCATCCGATCGACGGCTCCTCTTGGATGACGAAGCGATGCGAAAAATTGCCTTCGATTTGCAGCTGCGCCGGCCGAATCGTGAGCGCGATATCGAGCTCCTCGGTCTCCGTTCCTGGTTTGATCCACACGCCCTGCGGCTCGCACATGTCGCGCACGCAGGTGAGGAACACGAAATGCGGATGGCTCGTGACCGCGAGCTCCTCTCCGAGTTGGAGCGGCATCGGCTCGTTCGAATCGAAGCGCGCGAGCACTCCGTAAGGCGGCGACAGTGTGCGCACATGAACCTCGCGCCTCGCTGAATCGTCGTCGGCCGCCGCGGTCGCGGACGAGAGCGTCCCGAAGCCGACCATGATCGCGATGCCCCAGGTAAACGGCGCGGTCACGCGATGCGGCAATGAAATCCGCCGCCAAATTCGCGCGAAAAGGCGCCAATCCTTGCATCGCGAAGCGGGTGCCACATTTCGTCCGCTAGCAAAGTGTGCACCGTCGGCTAGGCTGGGATCGTGAGGCTTCGTGCGCTTCTCGCGCTCATGATCGCGTGCTCGGCCGGCGCGTGTTTTTCGTTCGGCGACTTGAGTGGCGGCGACGACGAGAGCACGTCGTCCGATTCGAGCACGGACTCGACCAGCGACGTCGACGGACGAGCGAGCACCGACGGCGCACGGGCCGACGCCGCGCCGCCGGATTCAGCGACGAGCGGACCGTTCTGCGCCGGCGATCCCGATGCCACGTTCTGCGCGGACTTCGACGAGAGCACCGATGCGATGGCGGGCTTCTCGTCGCTGTACGCAAGCGACGGCGGCATCTTCGGGCTCGACGACGAGCTCGTCTCCGGGCCTCGCGCGTTTTTCTCCGGCAACTCCGCGCTTCCTCTCCTCGAGAGCGCGCACGCCGCGCTCGTGCGGCACACGGGCATCGGTCCGAGCACGCGCCTCGTGCTCGACTTCGACATGCGCATCGACTCGCTCTCCACCCAGAACACGCAAGTCGAGGCGCTCGCGATCGTGAACAATTCTTCGACACGCTCTTCGATCCAGTTGAACGTGAAATCGACGACGACCGACGTCGGCGAGGAGATCGTCGAGGCCGACGGCGGCGTCATCTACGACCCGCATTACTTCCCGACGCCGCTTCCCGTGGGAACGTACGTGCACGTGCAGATCGCGGTGCAAATCGGTGCGACGCACACGATGACCGTCGTCGTGGGACCCGACACGATGATCGATCACGTCGACATGAATCCGTCGTTCGTCTTCGGCCCCGTCGACCTCTATCTCGGAAATGCGTATTCGCCCGGCCCATCCGACGGCGCCAAGATCCATTACGACAATGTATCGTTGACGATCGAATGACCGAGGGGCGCTGGAAGAATCCGCCCTATCGGATCTTCGCGGCCGCCGCCGTCGTCACGTCGCTGCTGTCGTACGGCATGTATCGGAGCTTCGTCGATCACGCGATCGTGGGTCCGACGAGCGCTGCCGCCGAGCACACGGTGAATGCGCTCGGCCCGAACGGCGAGACGACCGAGCCGAGCCCCGAGCTGCCGGTGTGGCCTCCGCCGTCTGCGACGACGCCCGTCGATCCCGCTGCGAATCCGATGAGCGGCGCGCTCCCGACGCGCATCGATTGGCCCGACGCATCATCCCATATCGCGAAGCCGAGATGAACGCGTGAAGCGCCTCTTGAGTCGCGTGTAGCGTGCATGCTACGCGGTGAGGTCCTCGAGGAGCCAAACCGCCATGTCGAAAGCCGCATTCGTCGTCCCTGCCCACGGACAACCCATCACGGTGGGGCCCGGAGGCAAGCTGCAAGTCCCCGACGTTCCGATCTTGCCGTACATCGAAGGTGACGGTATCGGTCGCGACATTTGGAAGGCGAGCGTGCGCGTGTTCGACGCCGCCGTCGAAAAAGCGTACGGCGGAAAAAAGAAAGTCGCTTGGTACGAGGTCTACGCCGGCGAAAAAGCGTTCGAGAATTTCAAGAACTGGCTTCCCGAAGAAACGGTCGAAGCGTTCCGAAAATATTTGGTCGGCATCAAGGGACCGCTGACGACGCCGGTCGGCGGCGGAATTCGATCGCTCAACGTCGCGCTTCGCCAGATGCTCGATCTCTATGTTTGCCTCCGCCCGGTGCGCTGGTTCGAAGGCGTGCCGAGCCCCGTGAAACGCCCCGGCGACGTCGACATGGTGATCTTCCGCGAGAACACCGAAGACATCTACGCCGGCATCGAGTGGCAAGCCGGCTCCGAACAGTCGCAAAAGATCCTCGATTTCCTCGCGAAGGAATTTCCGAAAGAGTTTTCGAAGATTCGTTTCGGCACGAGCGAGGCAGCAGAAAAATTCTGGAAACTCGCCGGAGCGCCCGAGCCCGCGGACGTCGAGGTCGGCATCGGCATCAAGCCCGTCAGTCACGCGGGGACCGTGCGCCTCGTGCACAGCGCGATCAGCTACGCGATTCGCAACAAGCGAAAGAGCGTCACGTTCGTGCACAAGGGCAACATCATGAAGTACACCGAGGGCGCGTTCCGCGATTGGGGATATGCGCTCGCGAAAAAAGCGTTCGGCGCGGTCGAGGTCGACGGCGGACCCTGGTGCAAGATTCCGGAAGGCAAGCCGGGCGCGGGCCTCGTCATCAAGGACGCCATCGCCGACATCACGCTGCAGCAAGTCCTCACGCGCTCGAAAGAGTTCGACGTCATCGCGACGCTCAACTTGAACGGCGAC